>SAAR01000593.1 GCA_009916335.1 Erysipelotrichia bacterium
TGGAGTTTAACCAATTTAACTTGGTTTCTTAAGGTTTTAAATCAAAATGCAACTCTCAAATTACATTTTCAACTGACGAGTTTAGCACTTCGTCTGACAGTTCTTTTATTCTCCCTGCTGGCATTGTCTATATCTTCTTATGGTTGATGCTGATTCGTCCATTGAACAGCCGGTATAAACACGCCCTTGCTACCTTGCTGGGTAAAGAGATCGCTCGAAGCCTTTATCAACAGATGCATCCTGAGTTTACCTATAACAACAAATACTATCCCAGTGATATCGTGGATGAGATTGTTTTAAACAGTGCCAAAGAGACGTTTAATCGGCTCAAGGATTATAATATTTGATCACTATTTAAATCTACTTCACTTGTTTATAGGATTAAATTTGAAACTATAAATGACTTTTTCAAGGTCGTTTTTCCAAAGCTTCTCTTCCGATATTCTATAAGAAATTGTGACTTTGTGCAATCGATCGTTATTTTGTATGAGAAAAATCATTACCATCACTTCAGGCTTATCATCCATAGTTCGAGTATATTGAGATTTAATCATTGAGATACCATTGATTGTTTCAATTTTAACGGGCTTCCAAGATAATAATTTCATATTCATGCCTTTTGAAATCATTTTTTCTGCTTCTGTCAAAAAATCATTTTTTATAGTGACATCTAATACTTGTAATTCTTTTTTTGAAGCCACAATCCGAGTGTTAATTTTTTCATAATCACCAAGTTTGCCATATTCTGTCTCAACAATGATGCGACTGTAGTTTTTGAACCCTTCTTTCCCAAACTCATTAAGACCTTTTTGTTGCGCCACAACAGAGGATTCATTCAAGTTTATCTCGAGAACTTCTTTCGCCAATTTATCAGAAATTTTTTTGTATGTTCCCGCTTGGATTTCCATGGTATTAGGAATTTCAAAAGTACATATATTTGGGATTACAATTGTTTGCCAATTAGTAGCATCGGAAAAAAGTTGTACACTTGCCAGCAAAAATAAAAATACATACTTTCTAAAAGAAGTTAAATTAAGGCTTTTTGATATCACATTATTTTTATGCTTCTTTATTTGTCGTATCATATGCTAATGTCCTTGCCGATGGAGTATTTTAGAATTACTGCAAAAAGTAACTCTACACATCTACAATCTTCGATCTATGCTAAGTCCATAAATAGCCTTGATGTCCTCAAAACTTTCCTTGGCTTTTTTGGTATCAAAAATAATCTTTCTAAAATCTTCATCAACAAACTCAATAATGGTTAAAGGGGTGTTAGAAGCATCAATAAGCTTTACAAAGTGCGCAAAATCTATCACATCTATGCCATTGACTGATTTGACAATATTTCCATTGGATTTATAGCCTGCATTGATTTCATGAGGTAAGGTTTCATAGAGTAACATGACGGCTTCTTTAACGTGTTTTGTTTTGCAATTTTCCATAAAGTAGAATTCAAAATTGACATTGGCAGAACTAATAAGTAGAAGATAGTTATAAGTTAATGGGCTAAAGATAAATCCCCCATAAATCAAATACCGTGGCTCTTTGTCTTTTTCTGCATAGACAATTTCGTGTTTTTGTTTAAGAGTGTAGATAATGTCTATATTCTTTTTATCTCTTATGATATTCATTTTTAAAGTATCACCCACAGGCTTAGTATGATACACATTTTTGTAGGGAATAGTGCCATAAGGTGTCTTGATAGTACCATCATTCATAACAGGTGTATTGTCAATCGAGAGAATGATATCACCTAGGCGAAGGTCATGTTCATTTTTATCTAAACGAACAACCAGGACTCCCTTATCACTTTTTTGTTCATAGTAGTTTTTTAGCGTATCATTGAGTAAATATTGAACCATGGTATCACTGTTGTCAAATCCATCGATTTTACCATCTTTGGTATCCAGTAAAAAAGTATTAACAATAACAGAAGGGACAATATAAGCG
>SAAR01000594.1 GCA_009916335.1 Erysipelotrichia bacterium
CAATGAGTTAGATACTGACGCAACATCTATAAGATTTTTCTGAGAAAGAATAAAAAAAAGAATAAGTAAATATAAGCACTTAACATAAAAGTTAGGTGTTTTTTTTAAGGAAAAAAACAAGAAAGAAGTGAAAAGAGAGTGAAAAAAGAAAAATATAAAATAAGTAAAAAAGTAATGTTATTAACGATTGCAGTATTAACAGTATTTACTTCATTTAGTGGTAATTTTTTAAACTTACATGCAGATTTCACTGTAAATGTAACAGGTATGAATGCAACAGGCTATACTCATAGAGGGCAAGCATGTAGTGGTTATAATTGTGCACAGTTCTATGGACAATCTATCGATAAATTGACACTAAGTGATGGACGTGTAGGATTTTGTATCGAGCCACATTTATTAGTAAATGGGGGCAATGGGTATTCAGGTAGTGAAATAAATGATGAGGCATTGGGAAAAATTGTGTATCATGGTTATTTAAATACAGGACAAAGTATGTATGATTATGCAGTTACTCAGTTAATGATATGGGAATTAAAAGGGTATGTACCAACAAGTCATACAGTACCAAATTATGCGAATAGAAAAGCAGAAATACAAAATGCAATTAATTCACATTATACAAATCTTAGTTTCAATAACACAAGTCATACAGTGAATGTGAATGAAAGTATTACGTTAACAGATACAAACAATGTACTTTCGCAATTTAAAAATTGGAAAGCAGACGGGTGTGACATTAGTGTTAATGGTAATCAATTAACAATTATACCTAGAGAAAATGCAAGTGATAATGTAGTGTTAAGGGCTGATAAATATAAAACGCAATATGTAGGTGCTAGTTATATTTATCGTAAAGCAAATAGCCAAGCGATTGGTTCATATTATCTACATGACCCTATTCCTTTTAAAATCAATCTAAAAGTAAATAAGTATGGTTCATTGAATATTGTAAAAAAAGATGAGGACGGAAACACAGTACCAAATACTTCCTTTACATTAAGTTATAATGCGGATATGAGTAACCCTATCGGTACATATACAACTGGTGGCAATGGTGCAGTAAAAATTGACCAATTATTACCACAAACTGTGTATTATCAAGAAGTCGGTGTACCTAGTCATTTAGTATTAGATAACACAATTAGAAGTATTACGATTGTACCTAACGATACTATCGAAGTACAAGCAACGAATAAATGGGTAGTAGGAACAATACAAGTTGTTAAAAAAGACGCTGAAACTGGTAAAACGATCGTAAGAGATAATACTACATTTAGTGTATACAAACAAGACGGAACATTCATTCAAGATATTGTAACAAACAATCAAGGTGTCGCAAAGCTAAAGTTAAGATACGGACAATATTATTTAAAGGAAAAAACTGCACCTAGCAAGTATACTAAAAGTGAGGAAACCATTTACTACAATGTGAATGCAGACGGGCAAACATTCAGTGCCGAGATGAAAGATACTAGAACGAAAGGTAGTATTATCTTGAAAAAAGTGGATAAGGAAACAAGCGATAATCCACAAGGGGATAGTATTTTCCAAGGGGCAGTATATGGATTGTACGCTAGAGAGAATATACTAGACCCAGCCGATAACTCTGTAATTTATACAAAAGATACAAAAATCGCAGAACGTATCACAAAAGCAGATGGTACTATGGATAGTATTGATAATTTATACCTAGGAAAATACTATGTAAAGGAGCTACAAGCACCAATCGGTTATGAATTAGATACAACAGAAATCAATGTTATATTATCGTACGCTAATCAAAATGTACCTGTGGTAGTGGAAAATGCCACAAGTAAAGAACAAGTAAAAACTGGTTCATTCTCTTTAGAAAAAGGTATTGCAAATAGTAACGATAGCGAAATCATGAAACCAGAAGAAAACGCAAAATTTATCACAGTGTTAAAAAAATACGTTGAGCAGTATGGTGA
>SAAR01000595.1 GCA_009916335.1 Erysipelotrichia bacterium
ATAGATTATAGTACGAGATAATGAACACAAAATTATCAGTTAAAGAGATAAATATCTACACTAATCTAGGTGTTCATTAAATGACCATTTTCTGAACACAGAATTGGTGTGATAAAATCAGCCCAAACAAAAACAGATTTACATTTTAAAACAATCTGTTTTTTTGTTTCAACTTTAATCTTCATTTCTCATGATATAGTAGTAAGTTCCGACCCCACATACAATTGCAACAATAGGTCCGCCAATTATTATAACCCATAATGCCGTTGATTTTGATATTGGTTGTGTTAGTAAATCATCGAGGATCGGAATTCGACTACCAATTCCAAGTATCGCATCAATTATAATTAAGACATAAATAGTAATCAGAAATGGCATTCGTTTACGCTCAATTATGAATATTATTGTTGTGATAACTAATAAGATTAAGATAATACCAATTCCCCACCAACCTGGTATCCTAAAAGAAAGTGGTGTTTTAAAAAAAATACTCCCGATGATTAAGCTAACAAAAATTACAATACCAAAAGCATAACTAGTGTATTTTTTTATTTTATTTGTTTGATATGTTTCTTTTCCTATTAGCCATAAAGCTGTAATTGAAAATATAAAACCAAGTATTCCAAATATTATTAAATTACCAAGATCTAATTTCGATGAAGGAGACACCATATAGGGAATAGTAAAGAAAAGAACATAACCAATCACGATATAACAAGCTATCTTAAAAATATCAAAAAAATGTTTAGGTAATGTTTTAAGGATTTCATCTGCCAAAGACTTTGGGTCTCTACCAAAATAGAACTCGGCAGATTCTCCATTACTTTGAGCATCGATTAAGTCATGCAACATGTCTAACAAAAGTTGTTCCACATCTTTTTCTCTGTTGAACGTTGATTTACTACGAATATAGACTAACAAATCTTCATAGTATCGTTTGTTTTCTGAGTTTAAATTTTCCCGTAGTTGATTATTTTCATTAATTAACTTATCACCGTTCATAAATCACTCCTTTTTTCATTAATTAAATCATTGACACTAAGTGAGAGTATATTCCATTTAGCGAGAAATACTTTTCGTGCTTGTTTACCAGTATCAGTTATATAGTAATATTTTCGTTGTGGCCCTTCTTTAGATGGTTCAACTTTACCAAGGATTAGTCCTTTTTTTTCCATACTGGTTAGCAATGGATAAATTGTTCCTTTAGGAATATCAGCAAACCCATACTCTGAAAGTTCCTGACTGATCGCATAGCCATAATATGGTCGTTGATTAATTAAAATTAACAAACAGCCTTGTAGAATTCCTTTAAGCATTTGACTAGAAATATCTGTTTGTGACAAGTTCTACTCCTCTTCTTAACTATCTTGCATTGCATATTAGTATTATAACATAAAACACTAGTTTGTAAAGCATAATAGTTGATGTAAGTATTTTTATTTAGGATTCTGTTGCGAAGTTTTTTAATTTCCTGTATTAATTGTAAAATGTAAGAAAAAAGGTTAGTGAGGCTTGAGAGATGAATCATTTTAAAGGCAAACAATTCCAACAAGACGTCATCATTGTCGCTGTTGGTTATTACCTACGTTACAATCTGAGCTATCGTGAAGTTCAGGAATTGCTTTATGACCGTGGAATAAATGTTTGTCACACTACGATTTATCGGTGGGTTCAAGAATACAGTAAAATCCTCTATCATCTCTGGAAAAAGAAAAATAAACAGTCCTTCTATTCGTGGAAAATGGATGAAACCTATATCAAAATTAAGGGGCGTTGGCATTATCTCTATCGAGCGATTGATGCGGACGGTTTAACATTGGATATCTGGTTACGAAAGAAACGAGATACTCAGTCGGCGTATGCTTTCTTAAAGCGACTCCATAAACAATTTGGACAACCTAGAGTCATCGTAACAGATAAAGCACCCTCTATAGGATCTGCATTTAGAAAGT
>SAAR01000596.1 GCA_009916335.1 Erysipelotrichia bacterium
GAATTATGGAGCTATTGGGGCAAAGGTTAGATTCTGCCACTACTTAAATATGATATCAACATTTCAAGACAAGGCAATACCTTTATTGTAGAAAGAGGAATAGATGGAAACAATTAACATTAAACTTGATGAAGAACAGCTTGAAGAAGTTGTTAAAAAAGTTACTGAAAAACTTAAAGAAATGAAAGATAACTTTTATAAGCTTTCAGATACAGAGCAGGAAGAATCAAATGAAAAAGTGTCAGTAATGTATTTAGAGTTTCATGAAGCAAATTATGCAAGCGAGAAAGGTAAACTTTACTTTGGGCATGCTTTTCATACTTTGACAAAAAGTTATGCTTCAGAGTTTTGTTTATCTAATGAATATGATTTAAAAAAAGTCTTAGAGCTTAAAAACCAAGGTTGGAAAGAAGAGGTTGTCGAATGAGCGTATTTGAAACACTAAGTATTATCAATGTAAATGACAAGAAAAGTAAAAAGAATAATTTAGATTATCTTAGTTGGGCATTTGCTTGGTCTGAAGTTAAAAAAGTATATCCTGAAGCTAACAGCAAAGTTTACGAAAATGAACAAGGGTTAAATTATCACACAGACGGTCACACAGCTTGGGTAAAGGTTGGTATGACTATTGAGGGCTTAGAACACATTGAGTATTTGCCTGTAATGGACTATCGTAACCAATCTATCCCACTTGAAAAATTAACTTCTATGGACGTAAATAAAGCCATTCAGCGAGGACTTGTTAAGGCAATTGCTCGTCACGGTTTAGGTTTATACATTTATGCAAATGAAGACTTGCCTGTTTTGACAGAAGAACAAAAACTATTAGAAGCTGAAAAACAACGACTTCGTGAAATTCAGCCACTTATCAAACGAGCTGAACAACTAGGATATAAAAACATTGATAGCTTGAAAGATAAGACTAAAAAAGAAATTACTGATATCATGGTAGTTTTCAAAGCACAGCAAGAAGCAGAAAAAGGGGAATAAATAAATGGCAATCATCACAGTTACGGCACAAGTAAACGAAAAAAACACACGTACAGTAAACACTTCTAAAGGCGATAAGAAAATCATTTCAGTGCCATTATTTGAAAAAGAAAAAGGTTCTAATGTAAAAGTTGCTTATGGTTCGGCTTTCTTACCTGACTTCATTCAATTAGGCGACGTCGTAACAGTTAGCGGTCGCGTACAAGCTAAAGAATCAGGCGAATACGTAAATTATAACTTTGTTTTCCCTACAGTTGAAAAAGTGTTCATTCATGATGGCAATGGTTCACAAGCACAAGCTAAACAAGACTTATTTGGAAACTCTGAACCGATTGAAGTTAATACGGAAGATTTACCTTTTTGATAGAAAGTCGGTTCTATGTACACAGCAGAGGAAAAAGAGCAAATTATCGACACCGTGGATAAAATGAGCTTACTGAAACAAGACTTTGACGGAGCTTTCACTTGGATAAAGGAAAACGTATCAATGCCATTTGACTTTGACGGAGAACAGCAATTTATATCAGATTTGAAACAGTTAGTTAAAATTAACGCTTTGAAGTTTGGTAAAATATACGAGGGAGTATTAAATTGAAATTTAAAACAATTAGTATGGCTGTGATGGCTAATGATAGCAATATTAAAGCATTAAAATTTTATTATGGCTCTTATCATGAATGGGACCTTATTTTAAATGTAAAAGATATCGTAAACGCTACAAAGCAACAAGGAGAGTTAATTTTATATATCGCAGAAAATGAAGAAGTTGAAGACTTTGTTATAGCTGAAGACACATTATCTGTATTACTTAAATAAAGGGGAATAAATTGACAACATTACGAGAACTACACAAAAAACTTAAAATTAAACAAACGCTTGATAACTACGTACGAAATACGAATAAAAAATACAAATATAACCTTTTGCCAGATGAAATTCTTGGCGATGGAATAGCTAA
>SAAR01000597.1 GCA_009916335.1 Erysipelotrichia bacterium
GAAGAGATTGTGTTGTCTTGTATAGTGAGTTTAGGCGAAATGATTATTCTTTTTCTGCGGTTATAATCCATTATTTGAATAGAAGAAAAATTCATTTCCTTCATGAGCATGAATTAGTTAATGTTCCATTGTATTGGATTATATGGGGAGGAGATTTGTATAATAAGTTACTTGCAAGAAAAGGATTCCTGCTCTATCCTCCTACAGCAGTTAGCGGCTCTGTAAGGTTTCATGTGATTTCTGCTTTGAAGGGGCTACTTCATCCTTTTATAGAATTATTTCGATGTAATTCTATAAATTATACGATTAGCTTTATTGAGAAATACGTTGATTATATCGTTACTGATACTACAGAAAATGATTTTGATTATTTAATAAGGTATTATCCTCAGTTTAAACAAAAAAAATGGAAAGATTTTTTTTACTATCCGATAGATGCCTTGTTGTCAAAAGAATTGCTGAATGTTTCTTGCAAAGGTGATGCTATACTAGTAGGAAATTCTGCCTCCAAGACAAACAATCATATATATGCTTTTTCGCATTTGAAAACGTTGAATGTACGTAATCGAAAAATAATTGTTCCGTTAAACTATTCTGTGAAAAAGAAATATCTGAAAGAAGTGGTAGGTAGTGGAAAAGAAATGTTTGACGAAAATTTTTCACCGCTTTTATCTTTCTTACCTATTGCAGAATATAATAACTTATTGGCTGGTGTTAGTGTAGCTATATTTGCTAACTGGAGGCAAGAAGCAATTGGTAATATCTTGGTGCTTTTATTTCTTGGTGCTAAAGTTTTTCTTTCGCGCAATAATCCCGTCTTTGAATGGGCTACATTTCATGGTCTTGTTGTTTTTGAACTTGAAAACATCAATCAAAAAGAAATAGACACGTTGTTATGTCCTGAATCGGCTTTATTGAATAGAAAAATTCTATCTGCCTTGTATAATAAGCAGCGCCTAATAGAGTTAATACGCATGTTTTAAACTGTCTTAATAATTATTCTGCATAGAATAATATCTCGCCATAAAAATTATAGATTATGCTGTTCAACTTATTTTTTTTTTACTTTTGTGACTTTGAGTTTTTAAAATAGATTTTATTGCCTGTTCTTATGATAGATATTGATTTATATATACTGGTGAAAATCAAAACATTAAATGTTTCTTTCTGCTTTTTCATCATTTTACTGCATATTATTAAATCGGGTTAAAATGTTTGCTTTATCTTTTAAATTGAACAAGAATAAAATAGTTTGTTTGTATAAGCAGTTTTTAACTCTTGTCTATGCAGTTTTTTGGTTTAATGCCGTTTTATAAAAAAACAATATTGCAATTCACTGCTGTCCCGTTAAAGGCAGACTGATATCTCTGTATCCTTTTATTAATCGTACCTACAGAGGTTTTTGTTTTTTTTTCGATTTGAAATTATAGCTTTGCGGTTGGGAGTTAATCCATTCGCAAACCATGAATACAGGAAAAACAGTATTTGCACAACTTATGTCATTTATACCAGAATACGAACTAAAGAAATGTATTGACAGGTATCAAGGAGATTATCGAGTCAGAAACTTCACTTGCCGTGAACACTTCAATGTGATGAGCTTTGCTCAACTTACCGGCAGGGAAAGTCTTCGTGACATCGAATCATGCCTTATCGCTTTTTCCTCTAAGCTTTATCATTCGGGAATGAAGACTCCAGCAGCTAGAAATACATTAGCAAAAGCTAACGAAAACAGAGACTGGCGTATTTATGCCGACTTTGCTCAAATCCTTATCAAGAAGGCGCGTTCCTTGTATTTCAGAGACAACGACTTCAGACTAGATATAGACAACATGGTTTACGCTTTTGATAGCAGTACCATAAACCTGTGCTTAAGTCTGTTTCCATGGGCTAAATTTCATCATCAGAAAGGAGCTGTTAAGATGCATACATTACTTGACCTTAGAGG
>SAAR01000598.1 GCA_009916335.1 Erysipelotrichia bacterium
CCTCCCAATCCTGTATAAAACACAGCGATAAACTCCGAAGATGCAAGCCCTGAGGAACGCAGCCAAATACCTCCGCTTATCATGAAAGTCATAATGAGATACGATTTCATGTCAAAGAAATGCCAAAACGATTTCGTATCTTCTTCATATGAACGGATACGGTTAAAATGCTTTAAGCTCATTTTATAAAACATTGTGCTAAATACGCCAAAGACAACCAGCGAAAAAATCGCATAGAAAACAGAAGTTTGCTCGACTTCCATATAGGACAGGAGACCCAACCTTGCAACATTGCTCCCCGCTATTAGCCAAACGCATCCGGCAATGGCCAAAAGCGTTCGTTTTTTAACATGAAATTTAGGACAGCTTTTCATAGGATTCCTTTCAATAGTAGTATTTTCGTGGATTGCTGCAAAAATTGTTAAGGACGAAGACATAGTACAAAAAGGAGAAAAAGCAAGTGGACTTACATTAAACAGAGAATCTTGTATGGGCTGCACATTATGTGCTAAAAATTATACTGAGATTTTTGGTATGCAAGGTAAAAAAGCATATATAAAATCTTTTGACTCTGAAATAGACAAAGAAAGGCTTAATCAAACCATATTGGCTTGTCCTGCTAGAGCCATTCATTATAATGAATAAGTAAAATACGTTGTAAAAACAACGTACAGTTCTTCGCATGCGTTGTATAATTTAATCACATATTTTAAACTATAACAAAAAGGAGGTATACAAAATGATTGAGCAAATCTATGAAATTTCAACTGGAGATGAAAAAGCGGTTGAAAGAGTAATTCAGGATGAAAATATTCATTATATTCATATGGTCTTTAATAAGGATGAAGGCCTCCCAGAACATTTTTCGAACTCGAACGTTTATATGACAGTGGTAAGGGGGACTTTATCTATCGGGCTAAATGATCAAGAAGTTCACCAATATAATAAGGGGACTCTTTTGAAAATTCCTGTGAATACAAAGATGAATGTTAAGAATGTATTGAAAAACGTGCTTGAGCTAATTGTCGTAAAGGCCCCGGCACCGATAAAGTAGTGAAACAAAGTGAAGCAAAATTTATTATCATTGAAAGGAGAAACATAAAATGATAAAATATGTATGTATCCCATGTGGATATATCTATGACCCACAAATAGGTGACCCGGATAGTGGAATAGCCCCGGGAACTGCGTTTAAAGATATCCCTGATGATTGGCTTTGTCCAATTTGTTTTGTGGGTAAAGATGAGTTTAAGCCAGTAGAAGAATAATTAGAAGGAGGGAACCGATTATGAGTATGTTTTGTTTCCAATGTCAAGAAACTGCAAAGGGTACCGGTTGTGAGGTAAGAGGCGTATGTGGAAAAAATGAGGAAGTTGCAAAACTGCAAGACTTGCTGATTTATGTTACAAAAGGGATTTCTGAAATTGTGGTAAAAGGCGAACTGGATGTTAATACCATAAGTGAAGTAAATCATGAAGTTTTAAAAAGCCTTTTTATCACTATTACAAATGCTAATTTTGATGATGGCGCAATCGAAAATCAAATCCATAAAATGATTGGATTTAGAAACGAGCTAAAAAACCAGGCTTTTGGTGTTAACCTCAGTGATGCAGCGAAATTTGAAGTGAGCGACAGAGCTTCGATATTAGACAAAGCATCAAAAGTAGGTGTACTTTCAACCGAAAATGAAGATGTTCGATCTCTTAGAGAAATGATTATCTATGGGTTGAAGGGTATGTCGGCATATACACATCACGCTTTTAATATCGGAAAAGAAGATATTGCGATCAATGCATTTATTTATGAAGCACTTGCATCAACCCTTGATGATTCGTTGTCTGCAGATGAGCTTGTGGCATTAACATTAAAGACAGGCGAGTTTGGCGTAAAAGCGATGGCGCTGTTAGATGAAGCCAATACCTCCAAATATGGAAATCCTGAAAT
>SAAR01000108.1 GCA_009916335.1 Erysipelotrichia bacterium
GTGTAGGATAGAGAACTCGTGAAGGTAATGATATGTACCATGAAATGAAAGATTCAGGTGTATTAGATAAAACTGTTTTAGTGTATGGACAGATGAATGAATCCCCAGGTGCGAGAATGCGTGTTGCCTTAACGGGTCTTACGATGGCAGAATACTATCGTGATGTTGATCATCAAGATGTATTATTGTTTGTGGATAACATTTTCCGTTTTACACAAGCAGGAAGTGAGGTTAGTGCCTTACTTGGACGTATGCCAAGTGCCGTAGGATACCAACCAACATTAGCGACAGAAATGGGTGCTTTACAAGAGCGTATTACATCAACAAAAGATGGTTCCATTACATCTGTACAAGCTGTATATGTACCTGCTGATGACTTAACTGACCCAGCACCAGCGACAGCATTTACGCACTTAGATGCGAAAACTGTATTAGATCGTGGAATTGCATCGTTAGGTATTTATCCAGCAGTAGATCCACTAGAATCTAGTTCAAGAATCCTTGATCCATTAGTCGTTGGGGAAGAACATTATGCCGTTGCTCGTGGAGTACAGCAGTTATTACAGAAATACAAAGAATTGCAAGATATTATTGCAATCTTAGGAATGGACGAATTAAGTGAAGAAGATAAAACGGTTGTTAATCGTGCAAGACGTGTTAGAAACTTCCTTTCTCAGCCATTTAATGTAGCTGAAGTATTTACTGGTATGAAAGGTAAATATGTAAGCAAAGAAGATACGATTAGAAGTTTTAAAGAAATTTTAGATGGTAAATATGATGATTTACCTGAACAGGCATTTATGTCTGTTGGTACGATTGAAGATGTAGTCATAAAGGCAAAAGATTTGAGCGAAGGTGAATAGTTATGATGGATGTAAAAATCATTACACCAACAGGACTGTATAAACAATGTGTTGCCACACAAATTAACGCAAGAAGTGTTGAGGGTGAATTTGGCTTGTTATCAAATCATATGCCAATGGTAGCTATGTTAACCATTAGTAAACTTACAATCATTGATAAAGAAGGCTCTCAGGAATATGCTATTTCAGGTGGTATGTTGCATTTTGCCAATAATGAAGTAAGAATATTAACAGATGCGATTGAAGGAGAAGCAGAAATCGACTTAGAAAGAGCTGAAAAAGCAAGGATTAGAGCAGAGAAACGCTTAGCTTCTCATGAAAGTGAAGTGAATATGCGTAGAGCTGAAATTGCTTTACAAAAGGCGATTAATCGTATTAGTGTAAAAAGTAATCAATCAATGTAAAATGATAAACACTGTTAACTTCCTTAGCAGTGTTTTCTTTAATGTTCTTTTATCTGTATCCTGAATAAATATAATAACTGTATATTTTTTAATATACAGTTATTTGATAGAATAGAAAAGTCATAAGGGGGTTATAGATATGAAACAAGAAAAAACAAAAGCATTAGCTACTAGTGCATTGATGATTGCACTGATCTTTGTATGTACTTATACCATTAAAGTGCCTAATCCTGCAACAGGAGGATATTCTCATATGGGAGATTGTATGATCTTTTTAGCGGTAATGCTGTTAGGGAAAAAGCAAGGTGCATTAGCTGGAGGACTAGGAGCAGCACTTTCTGATTTATTAACAGGAGCAACACTTTGGGTTTTACCTACTTTTATTATTAAATGGATCATGGGTTGGTTAATGGGTAGTATACTAGAAAAGTATGCTAAGAATCAACATATGTGGATCATTAGTGCTGTGATTGGTGGTATTTGGCAAGGATTTGCTTATACACTTGTGAAAATACCTTTATTTAATTTACCAACAGCCATTGCATCAATTCCTGGTATTAGTATGCAAACACTCATCGGATTACTTATTTATGTAATAATTGCCAAAGCATTAGAACATACAAAAGTGATTCATTTACAAGGAGTTGTAAACCAATGAGAAAAATAGATGCTCATGTGCATATTGGCAGTATTGGTGGTTGGGCAAATGTGTCGATGCTACCTTTGGAATTGATTGCATTAATGGACCAACATGAGATTGAAAAAAGCATTGTTTGTTGTGGGGATAATGAAGCTGTTTTACAAGCGATGAAAACATATCCCAAACGTATCTTAGGGGCTGTATATGTGAATCCTTTGGAAAAAAAGAGCATTGCTTTATTAGATCATTATTTAAAACAAGGCTTTATTGCGATTAAGTTAAATCCATTAAGACATGCGTATGTTGCTGATGATGAAGTAGTGGATCAAGTGATGGAAAAAGCCAGACAATACCAAGTACCGATTTGTATTCACAGTGGACACCCACCCTACTCTTTGCCTTGGAGTATTGCTTTATTAGCTGAACGTTTTCCTGATGTAAAAGTGATGATGATTCATATGGGACATGGACATGGCGTATATATTGATGCAGCTTTAAAAATGGCGAAAAGATATGATAATCTCTATTTAGAGATGTCAGGTATGCCGATGCATACAAAAATTAAAGAAGCATATGATACTGTTGGAAGTAATCGTATTATGTTTGGTAGTGATGGACCTTTTCATCACCCTAGTGTAGAAATCCAAAAAGTCAAGATGTCTGGTGTTGATGAAATAGGATTACAAAAAATCTTTTATGATAATGCCAAAGCATTCTTTAATATTTAAAAGAACTATCGAAAGATAGTTTTTTTAATGTAAAATAGAGGTATCTAGTTAGCTAAAAAAACGATTATGATGTTATGCGTTATGAAACAACAGGCAATGTTTCTACTGATCCATTAAACAGACAACACTTTGTATTTTTTCTGTTTTAAGTGTGCATAAAAGTGTAAAATTAACTAAAAAATGGTAAAATAGACAAGTATACAAATAGTATAAGGATATATGAACATAATAGTGTAGAGGTGAATAGATGATAAAAGAGGTAATTTCCATAAGAGGAGCGAGAGAAAATAATTTAAAAAATATTAATATAGATGTACCAAGAAATAAATTTGTCATTATGACAGGAGTGAGTGGAAGTGGAAAAACTTCCCTTGCTTTTGATACGATTTATGCCGAAGGACAAAGAAGATATGTAGAATCTTTAAGTGCGTATGCAAGACAGTTCTTAGGAAATAGTGAAAAGCCAGATGTGGATAGTATTGAAGGGTTATCTCCATCTATTTCTATTGATCAAAAAACAACAAGTAATAATCCACGTTCTACGGTAGGAACAGCCACAGAGATTTATGATTACTTGCGTCTTTTGTATGCTCGTATTGGTGTTCCTTACTGTCCTATACATAATGAACCAATTACTTCACAGACAATTAAGCAGATGGTTGATAAAGTAATGGAGATTGAAGATCAAACAAGAATACAAATTCTTTCACCAGTTGTGCATGGGAAAAAAGGCACGCACAAAGATTTGCTTGAACAGTTGAGCAAAGAGGGGTATATTCGTGCAAGAATTGATGGCGAAACGATGATGATTGAAGATGTAGAAGCATTAGAGAAAAATAAAAAACATAATATTGATGTAGTAGTGGATCGTATTGTCAAAGGGCAAGATCGTGGGCGTATTCATGATTCGTTAGAAACAGCGTTGAAATTAAGTGATGGTTTAGCCTTAGTTGCCTACAATGAACAAGAATTAATGTTTTCTAGTAATTACTCTTGTAAGTATTGTGGCTTTTCTATTCCTAAATTAGAACCAAGACTATTTAGTTTTAATGCACCTTTTGGAGCATGTCCTACATGTAAAGGATTAGGGATTACTCAGAAAGTTGATTTAGATATTTTAATTCCTGACAAAAATAAGAGCATTATGCAAGGGGGAATTGTATACTATAAAAATATTTTAAAGAAAGATAATTTAGAATGGCAGCGATTTAAGGCACTATGTGATTATTATGCGATTGATTTAAACAAACCAATTAAAAATTTCACGAAGAAAGAAATGGATATTGTGTTGTATGGCAGTAAAGATGTCATTGAATATATGATGTATTCTAAATCAGGGAATGAAACTAAAAAAGTAGAATATATTGAAGGAATTGTAACGTTGATTGAACGTCGTTTCTTAGAAACATCTAGTTCATTTAGTAGAGAGTGGTATGCTTCATTTATGATGGACGATACTTGTCCTGATTGTGAAGGGAAACGATTAAGTGAACAAGCATTAAGTGTGCGTGTTGGTGGCATTAATATTTATGAATGGACTTGTATGAGTGTTAAACAAGCATTGGTATTTGTTAAACAATTAAAAGCAACATTGAGTGAGCAACAAAAAAATATTGCGAAACTAATTATTCAAGAAATTGAGAATCGTTTACAGTTTTTAAGCGATGTTGGTTTGACGTATTTAACACTCGATCGTCTAGCAGGAACATTAAGTGGTGGAGAAGCTCAGCGTATTCGTTTGGCAACACAGATTGGTTCCCATTTAACAGGGGTTCTTTATGTATTAGATGAGCCTAGTATTGGCCTTCATCAACGAGATAATGATCGTTTAATTGATTCGCTTAAGAAAATGCGTGATTTAGGAAACTCTTTGATTGTTGTGGAACATGATGAGGATACAATGAGAGCGAGTGATTATATTGTCGATATAGGTCCTGGGGCAGGAATCCATGGAGGAGAAGTAGTAGCGGCAGGAACACTAGAAGAAGTAATGCAAAGTGAAGGGAGCATTACAGGGCAGTATTTAAGTGGTAAAAAACAAATTTATATTCCTAAGGTGCGTAAAAAAGGAAATAAGAAATACTTAGAGGTTGTTGGTGGTAGAGAAAACAACTTAAAAGATGTAAATGTTAAGTTTCCATTAGGCACACTGATTGTGGTAACAGGAGTGAGTGGTAGTGGAAAAAGTAGTTTAGTGAATGAAATATTAAGTAAAGGAGTAGAACATGAATTAGGACGTGTTCGTGTGAAAGCTGGTGCTTGTGATAAAATTAAAGGATTAAAAAACATTGATAAGATTATTAACATTTCACAAGATCCAATTGGACGTACACCACGAAGTAATCCAGCAACGTATACTGGAGTCTTTGATGATATTCGTGATTTATTTGCCCAAACAGTAGATGCGAAAATGCGTGGATATGAAAAAGGTAGATTTTCTTTCAATGTTAGAGGCGGAAGATGTGAAGCATGTCAAGGTGATGGAATACTAAGAATCTCTATGCACTTTCTTCCTGATGTGTATGTGCCATGTGAGGAGTGTGGTGGAAAACGTTATAATGAAGAAACGTTACAAGTCATGTATAAAGGAAAAAATATTTATGATGTGTTAGAGATGAGTGTGGAAGAAGCCATTTCCTTCTTTTCCAATGTGCATAAGATTAAGCATAAATTACAAACGATTTATGATGTTGGTTTAGGGTATATAAAACTAGGACAAAGTGCAACAACACTGAGTGGTGGAGAAGCCCAGCGTGTTAAATTAGCAAGTGAATTACAAAAGAAAGCAACTGGGAAAACACTGTTTGTCTTAGATGAACCAACAACAGGATTACATACACACGATGTAGCTACTTTATTAAAAGTATTACGTCGCATTGTTGAAAATGGAGATACAGTGATTGTGATTGAACATAATCTTGATGTGATTAAATGTGCAGATTATATTATTGATTTAGGACCTGAGGGTGGTGATGAAGGTGGTACGATTGTCGCTATGGGAACACCAGAAGAAATTGTACAAGTCGCATCATCTTATACAGGAAAATACTTAAAAGAAGTATTAGAAAGAGGTACATATGAGTCAGAATAAAATTACAGTTAAAGATGTTGTCGATTACTTTAACTTTGAACAATTGGTTGGTGATGAACATGCTTTAGATCGTGAAATTAGTATTGCTGATACCAATCGCCCTGGATTAGAGTTAGCAGGTTATTTTGATTATTCACAAAAGAAACGTATTATTGTTTTTGGTGATAAAGAAATTGAATATATTAAAGTCATGGACGAAGATGCACAAAGAAAGAGTTTTGATTTTTTAACCTCTTTAGAAACACCGATGTTAATTATTTCTAAGCATCATGAATGTCCCGAAATATTAATAAAAATTGCTCGTTTAAAAAACTTTCCGATTTTAAGAAGTATTCAGCCAACATCTCGTTTGATTACAAATATTGTTTCTTATTTAGATGAACGCTTAGCTCCTATGGATTGCTTTCATGGCGTACTTTTATCAATGAATGGAAAAGGGGTTATGATTCGTGGTGAGAGTGGTATTGGAAAAAGTGAAGTAGCACTTGAATTAGTAAGAAGAGGACACCAATTAGTTGCTGATGATCGTGTGGATTGTTACCAAGTACATAATAGTATTGTTGGTAGAGCACCTAAACTATTAGAAGGAATGCTAGAAATACGAGGCGTAGGAATTATTGATGTTGCTAGAATGTATGGGGCAAATACTACATTACCACGTTCTAATGTAGATGTTGTTGTAGAATTAACCCCTTGGGATTCCAATGCAAACTATGATCGTGTAGGAATTGAGAATACTAAATATGAAAATATTTTAGATGTGGAAGTACCTAAAATTATCTTACCTGTAAGAGAAGGTAGAAGTATGGGAATTGTGATTGAATCAGCAGTTGCCAATATCGTATTAAAAGAACAGGGCTTTGATAGTGCTAAAGAATTTGAAAAGCGTGTACTGGAATTTATAGATGTCCAGAATAAAGGAGAATAGCAGTTATGAATTTTTTTCCCACAAGTCGTATTTTTCTGGAAATCAACATTGGTAGTTTCCACTTGCAGATTGCATGGTATGCAATACTTATTTTAACAGGTGCAATACTTGCCTATACCCTTTCTATTAGACAAGCAAAAAAACTAGGATACAATAAAGATGTCTTAGAAGATTTCTTCATTACAATGTTGCCACTAGCGATTATTGGGGCACGCATTTATTATTGTATTTTTGAATGGCAACGCTTTGCCTCTGATCCGATCAGTGTTTTCTATATATGGGAAGGGGGATTGGCTATTCATGGTGGTTTAATTGTTGGTGTCGTGTATGCCTATTTCTATTTCCGTTATAAAGGTATTAATTTATTGCGTGTTGGAGATTGTATTATGCCTAATGTGTTTATTGCACAAGTGATTGGTCGTTGGGGTAATTTCATGAACCAAGAAGCGTATGGTCAAATTGTTAGTGAAGATTACTTCACTCATTTTCCCGCCTTTATTAAGCAACAGATGTATATTGATGGCTATTATCGTCAACCGATGTTCTTATATGAAGGAATTGGTAATTTAATTGGTTTTATCTTAATCAAAACAGTCTTTAAAAAGTATGGTTATAAAAAACGAGGAGATATGATTTATGCCTATATTGCATGGTATGGAATTGTACGTTTCTTCGTGGAAGGATTCAGAAGTGATTCCTTAATGTTTATGGGGTTAAAAGTAGCTCAGCTTATTTCATTAGTGTTTGTTTTAGCTGGTGTCTTAGGTTTAGTAGGTGTTTATAATAAAGTGTTTAAAAAAGTGTATCCTTTTAAAAAGGAAAAACCGATTGTTTTATTTGATGCCGATGGAACACTCGTTGATTCAGAAAAGCTAATTAAGGATTCTTTTCTTCATACATTTGCACACTATTTACCAAAGCATGAGTTAAGTGAAGATGAATTACACTCTTTTATGGGGCCACCATTGCGTGATACCTTTGAAAAATATCTACCTGCACAACAGGTTGATGAAGCGGTTGAATACTATCGTGAATATAATCATGAAAAGCATGATGATGAAGTAACAGGCATGTTGCATGCCAAAGAAATGGTTGCCTATTTAAAAGCTGAGGGATATACATTAGGGGTTGTTTCTAACAAAATGACACCTTTAGTAAAGCGTGGTTTAGTTTGTTCACATCTTGCTGAGTATATTGATGTTGTCATCGGTAGAGATGAAGTGGAGCATTCTAAACCAAATCCTGAAGGAATTAAAAAAGCATGTGAGTTGGCGAAATATCCAGTTGATGATATTATCTATGTAGGTGATGCACCTAGTGATATTTTAGCAGCTAAAAATATCGGTGCATATAGTGTTGGTTTTGCACTGAATGAAAGAAATTTAAATCGCTTATCACAAGTGAAGCCAAACATTATCATTAAGGACCTTAACGAACTAAAAACAATAGTGAAGGAGGATCATGAATGGAACGTGTTTGTGATTTAATTATTATCGGAGCTGGACCTGCAGGAATGACTGCTTCTGTCTATGCTTCAAGAGCTGGTTTGAATACAATTATGATTGAAGCTGGGGCACCAGGGGGAAAACTGGTTAAAACATTTGAGATTAATAATTGGCCTGGAATTAAAAGTACAAGTGGTGTAGATTTAGCAAGTAGTATGTTTGAACACTCTACAGCTTTTGGTGCAGAGTATGTTTATGGTAATGTCATTGAAATTAAAGATGGTGAATTGAAGAGTGTTGTCTGTGATGATGGCAATGTCTACAAGGCAAAGGCAATTATTGTAGCAACAGGAACACAAGAGCGATTAATGCGTATTCCTGGCGAAAGTGAAAACGTAGGACGTGGTGTTTCCTATTGTGCTGTTTGTGATGGTGCATTCTTTAGTGATGATGAGGTTGTTGTCATCGGTGGAGGGAATGCTGCTTTAGAAGAAGCATTATACTTAACACAGTTTGCATCAAAGGTATACATTGTGATGCGTAGAGATGTCTTTAGAGCAGATGATATTGTGGTCAATGAAGTTAAAAACAATCCAAAAATTGAATTACTTCAAAAATATGTACCTGTATCTATTCAAGATGATGGTAGTAAAGTATCGGGTATTACATTAGAAAATGTAGAAACAAAACAACAGAAAGTACTTGATGTAAAAGGGATTTTCCCATACATCGGGGCTGATCCAGTAACTGCGTTTTTACAAAATTTAAATGTTTTAAACGATCGTGGTTACATGATTGTCAATGAACGCATGGAAACAAGCGTGCCTGGCATTTATGGTGCAGGAGATGTTTGTGCAAAAGTGTTACGCCAAGTTGTTACAGCTGTCAATGATGGTGCGATTGCAGCACAAGAAGCATTCCATAAAATTAAAGGATTATAAAATAAAAAGGCTTAAAAATAATGTACATGATTTATGTTAGACATTATGATTAAGCCTTTTTTGTATGTAGAAGAAAACATAGAAGAATAGCTAATAATTAGATAGTAAAATCTAGTTTGACCATAGAAACTTTTAAATACAAAATAATTAAAAATTCTTAGCTTTATCGTATGCTATAATGAATAAGAAGGAGGATTTTTTATGAATTTAATCAATGAAGAAATAATACTTAATTTTGAAATGCCTAAAGAAATTCAAAATATTATAGATAAAATAAAACCAATTAGCGATAAGTATAAGACAGAGGAAGAATTTCCTGCAGAAGAATATCTTTCATATATGATTTTGATACAACACTTAGAAATAGTAAGTAAAAAATGTGTAAATGCAGGTAAAATAACAGCTTTTCAAAAAGAAATGATTTTTGAAAAATATAATGTTTTCATTTAAAAGGGAGGAAAGCGATGAAAGATGTGTATGAGATTTGCCCACAATTTGAAAATGAACAATATCAATTAAGATATGTAAAAAATGAGGATTGTGATGGATTACTGAAAGTATATGCAGATAAGAAAGCTGTTGTATTGATGAATAGTGATAATTGTCATGGCGATGATTTTTATTATGCAAATAAAGAGGAAATGCAAAAAGCAATTTCTTTTTGGCATTTTGAATATGAACAAAAAGGGTTTGTTCGATGGGCGATTATAGAGAAAGTTAAAGGGGAAGTAATAGGTACGATTGAATTATTTCATCGTGATGCAAATGATTATTTCACCCATTGTGGCTTACTTCGTTTAGATGTTAGAAGTGATTATGAAATAGCTGATAAAATTTCGTGTATTTTATCATTAATCCTTCAAAAAGCATTTGTACTTTTTGAATGTGATAAGATAGCGATAAAAGCAATTCCTAAAGCAAAAGAAAGAAGAAAGGCACTACATAAACTGGGCTTTGTGGAAAGTGATGAAGTGTTAATTGGACATGATGGAACAAAATACACGCATTACTTTGTATTAAAGAAATAAAGTTAAAAAAAACGCATTTGCGTTTTTTTAAGTTGTTTGATTTAATAATTTTTCCATATGAATGGCAAAGCCATCTTCTTCATTTGTATAGGTTGTGATTTCATCAGCAATTGCTTTTGTATCATCACTTCCATTT
>SAAR01000599.1 GCA_009916335.1 Erysipelotrichia bacterium
CGAACCATCAATGAAGGAAAAAGATTCTTATCGATAGATGAGACTGCCAGTTGCTCCTACTACCGTGGTATGGGAGTAACTTTTAGCGGCGAGTTTGAGTGGTCGAGCGATCATCTATTTGACTTTGGCTTTTTAAATGAATTAGAGCTTGAAAGAATTTACAACACTTTGGGTAATTATTATTTTGAGTTTAAATCAACTATGGAGGGAATCGGGGAGAGTGATACCTTAGATAATTTTGAGGCTAAGGTATTTCATGGCGGAGTAAGAGGTTGTTATACATCTTTAGAAGGGATTGTAATGTGTGGTAGAGAAGGTGATATTTGGGTAGCGTATATAAATGATGAACATGTGAAATACTTCACTAATCGTTTAGACTGGAAAAATAGACTTCCTCGTACCATTGAACATTGGCACGAAAGATTCAACAATTTGGCTATCACATATGTTAATGAAGTAAATGTATTACCAGCCAATCCATATGAAAGCTAACGCACAGAGGTGATCTATGAGTATCGATAAACCACTAGTATTTATCAGCTATGCAAGTCAAGATAAAGAAAGAGTGCTTAGTTACTACGATGCACTTGAAGATAATTCCTATGAACTTTGGATGGATTGCAAAAAACTAATAGGAGGACAAGATTGGGATTTCGAAATTAGGAAGAATTTTTCAAAAGCTGATGTAGTGATAGCATTCATAACAAGTAATAGTTATAAAAAAAGAGGGTATGTTCAAAGAGAGTTAAAATTAGCGTTGAAAAATTTAGAAGAAAAACTAAGAGATGATATTTATCTTATTCCAGTGTTATTTGATGGGGTAAGCGTCCCCGAGGAATTAAAGCATATCCATTGTATTTATGACAAAGGCGAGCAAGAGAACATTAATAATTTAAAGATTGGCATTCGTTCAAAATTAAAAAACACCAATGATGAATTTACGCTTAATTTAGAATCAGGCGATATTAGTTATCGCTTAGAGAATCATAAGGAATCAAGGGAAGGTTTACCCGGTTATGAAGTTAACAATCAGTTTATTAAATTAACCTCTAAAACTTACAAAAATCTAGACGACCTTTCATTGGCAATTAATTCGGATTTAACAAAAATCACTTTAAATTATAGAAAATCCCTATTGGAACAGGATTCATCACTATTCAATTATGCAGATCAATATTTCCTCAGGACAAACACAATTGAATCAAACTGCACCGTAGTAAATATTGTTGGTCGCGTTATATCAATTTTATACAGTCATTATTACATTGGTGCCAAAGCTGCGCATGGGAATATTTACTTTTCTTCTTACAATTTCATTTTAGATTTACCAACAGCAATAAATTCATTAGAAGAAATATTTATTAACCCTGAGAAATCACTTTTAAAACTACAAGAAAAACTGACGCAAAGTTTAATCACTACAATATATGAAGGAGAAATAAGTGATGATTTGATGATTTGGCTGAAAAATGGCATCCGTGACTGGGAAAGCCTAAATAACTTCATCTTTCAGGATGATGGGCTAACTATATATTTCAGTCCTTATGCTGTCGCAGGATACGCCTATGGTCCACAGGAAGTAAAAATACCCTATGATGAAATATATGAAGATATTAAGAAAATATATATATCCTTCCTAGATATTCCAATGCCAAACTGAGCCCCCCCCCTCTAAGTCCTGAGGGGTTTACAATTCATTATTACCTTGCAATCAGAAATTTATCTTTGCATAATCGTACGGGGTAACAGAATGGTTTTTATTAAACTCGATGTAATCCGCCCACCATTGAATCATCAGTCGTCGCTCATCTAAATGTTCAGATGTATGAATATAAGCTGCACGTACATTATTACGCTCTGAATGGCTCAGTTGACGTTCAATTGCGTCATCACTCCACAAACCTGACTCACCCAATGCACCACGTGCCATCGTCCTAAACC
>SAAR01000600.1 GCA_009916335.1 Erysipelotrichia bacterium
GTGAATATGTAAAGGAATAAATGTGTAGTGATTTTGGCACATGTCTTTCAATAAGTCCTAACTTTTTTGCAAAATGCAAATTGCTTAAAAGCCGCAATGCTACTATTTTTTTATGCTTTAATTTTAATTTCTTTTGTATTGTTTTAATACTTAGTGGTTGTCCATAGAGAAAAATTAACCGTATCAACATAACAAGAGTATAGGCCTGAGCTGGCTGAATAGCGTATCTAGCTTTAATAGTATCAATCAGTAGATGACATGCCGATGGATCTTTTTTTATAAAGTAATGTTTCGTAAGAGCTCTTACCTCTTTTCTTGAAAGTAAAAGGAGTTCTGTTAACTCGTTTTCCATAAGACATTCAATCATCTCTTATCCTTATAATGGTGTTACATTACACGCACTCACTGTGTATTTGTATGAAAAGAAATTTTAGAGTCAAAGTAGGACATAATAATGTCTCATGACAATAGCACAATATCACTCAGATAAGTACTAAAGGAAAATAGGATGATCTGGAATCAATTAAAAAGACTACGTAACTCTTTTATAGCATATGGTAATGCGAAGATCATTGAAGCTGTAAAAAATGGTCATGCAAAAAAAGTCAGGTTTTTATTGACATTAGGCGTCAATCCAAATGTAAAAGAGTCTTCAGGTGTAACACTTTTAATGTTGGCATGTGCGAAATCTCATCTTGAAATTATCTCTTTATTGCTCGACCATAAAGCATCTTTATATGAAAAAGATAATGATGGTTGGACTGCTTGCAAATGGGCTTATTTTAAAAATGATCATGATGTCATTGCGCTATTAAAGCACTATACGAAGTTACATCCTTTTTATAATGAAGGAGATTCTAAAATAAATGTATTAGGAGATGCCCTCTTAGTAATCAATGCAATAAAATGCGATGCTTTGCATCAACGTTAAACAGGGTATGTCATTGTAATTATCCAAAAGATGTTGCATTGCGTATCTTATAAATTTGTTTGTTATGATGCCACTATAAAAGATAAGGAATATCCATGGGAAGAGATAAATTAAAGGACGTCGAAAGTAATCTAGAGTTACGTGTTATATCGTTTCAAAAAAGTTTAGAAGATAAAAAGGGATATATCTCACCTCTCGTCCCTTTAATTTCTTTGTTCAAGGAGAAAGGATTACCAAAATATATCTTGGATGAAAAGCATTTTATAGATGGCTTTGAACTATCGTCTAATAAAAGAACTTTTAGCTGTCAGTGGGAAATAAGTGAACATACGTTATTTCTTACATCCTTCTTTAATAACTATCAACAACTTTTAGATGATGACTTTTTAGCAAATTTTGAAATGAAAAAGGCTGATAATCAAGAAGATGCAGATAAAATCAAAGTGAAAGCAACTTGGTTGAGTGGTGTTATTCTCGCGACTAGCGGATATCCTATTAACGATACCGTAAAAAACGGTGTAGCTTATTATATTACCGATGGAAATTGCATAAAAAAAGAAGCCATACTCCTATATCCTAATAAATTTGGAACCCAGTTAGCGGATTATATTGAAGGTGAGCTTGATCTATCAGAAGTGATTAAATAGAATAATCATATATTCTATTTCTTTGTCAAATTAAGTACAGAAAGCAGAGTATTCTTTAATAGGTTACAGGATGGTTCCAAATAGAAAAACAGGCTTCTCCTACTCTTTCAAGTATTAAAGATGTGTGCTCATTTGTGCAATGAAATCTAAAAAATATAGACATGAAGTTGTCCAGTTTCCATGTTATTGTTTCCTTATGCAATCATATAGAAGATAAGCATGATAATCACATTAGTGCAAGTACAAAATCTAATATGAATAGAACTAAAAGAAATGTGATATTTTCATTAATGATGACTAGAAATTTTCTAAAGGAAAAAGTATGGAAAAGGTAATTATTTTTAGTGGTGCTGGTATTAGTG
>SAAR01000109.1 GCA_009916335.1 Erysipelotrichia bacterium
TTAGCAAGTAGAGCGTTAAACATTTTTGGTGATCACGAAGATGTTTATGCATGTCGCCAAACTGGAGCATGTATGTTAGCTTCTCATTCTGTACAAGAAGCAATGGATTTAGCTGGTGTTGCTCATTTAGCAGCAATTAAAGCAAGCGTTCCATTTATTCACTTCTTTGATGGATTTAGAACATCACATGAAATTCAAAAAGTAGAAGTAATGGATTACGAATTTTTAAAGGATCAATTAGATGTTGAAGCATTAGAAAAATTTAGAGCGAATGCATTGAACCCACACACAAACCCTGTAACTCGTGGTGGAGCAGAAAATGATGATATTTTCTTCCAAGGTAGAGAAGCACAGAATGAACACTATAATAATGTCCCTGATGTTGTGGCTGAATATATGGATGCAGTATCTAAACATACAGGAAGAAAGTATGCACCATTTACTTACTATGGTGATCCAGAAGCCGAAAATGTCATTGTGGCAATGGGTTCTGTAACAGAATGTATTCAAGAAACAATTGATACATTAGCAAAAGCTGGACAGAAATTAGGGGTTATTAAAGTACACTTATATCGTCCATTCTCAACAAAATACTTGTTAAAGGTATTACCAGCAAGTGTAAAGAAAATTGCTGTGTTAGATAGAACAAAAGAAATGGGTGCTAGAGAACCATTATACTTAGATGTATTAAATGCATTAAAAGGAAAAGATATTGAAATCATCGGTGGACGTTATGGTATGGGAAGTAAGGATACAACTCCTGCTCAAATTAAAGCCGTTTATGATGAATTAGCAAAAGATGCACCAAAAGATGAATTTACAATCGGAATTAAAGATGATGTAACACATTTATCATTAGATGAAGATAGTGATTTCCATGTAGAAGCTGATTATACTTCATGTTTATTCTGGGGACTTGGATCAGATGGTACCGTATCAGCAAACAAAAACTCTATTAAAATCATCGGTGATAACACAGATCAATATGTACAGGCATATTTTGCATATGACTCTAAAAAAGCTGGTGGAGTTACACGTTCTAACTTACGTTTTGGACATTCACCAATTAGAAGTACATACTATGTAAATAATGCACACTTTATTTCTTGTTCATTAGATGCATATATGTTTAAATATGATTTACTTAGAAACTTAAGAAAAGGTGGTACATTCTTATTGAATACTACTTTCTCTAAAGAAGAAATTGTAAATCAAATGCCAAATCGTATGAAAGTGCAATTAGCGAAGAAAAATGCTAAATTCTATATTATTGATGCGACTAAGATTGCACAAGAGATCGGTATGGGTAGAAGAACAAATACGATTTTACAAAGTGCTTTCTTTGCACTAAACGAACAGATTATGCCTTATGATACAGCCGTTGATTTAATGAAGAAAGCAGCGAAGAAATCATACAGTAAAAAAGGTGATGAAATTGTTCAGTTAAACTACAAAGCAATTGATGAAGGAAAAGCAGGATTAGTAGAAGTAGCTGTGGATCCAGCTTGGGTAGAACTTCCTTTCAATACAACACATGCGACAACAGGTGATGAATACTTTGATAACCATGTTGCTGTGATGAACCGTTTAGAAGGGTATGATATGCCAGTTAGCTGTTTCACTAAGTATGGTTTATTAGATGGATCTATTAGAAATAATGTATCTTTCAAAGAAAAACGTACGATTGCTGTTTCTGTTCCTACATGGATTCCTGAAAATTGTATTCAGTGTGGATTCTGTTCTTATGTTTGTCCACATGGAACAATTAGACCATTCATGTTAACAGAAGAAGAAGTTAAAGCAGCACCGATGGAATTTAAATCAGTGAAAGCGATGGGTAAAGGTTGTGAAGAATTTGCTTATCGTATTCAAGTATCACCAGACAACTGTGTAGGTTGTGGATTGTGTGTTGTGGAATGTCCTGGTAAGGGTGGAAACAAGGCACTTCAGATGGTTGATATTAAAGAAAAATTAGATCAGGCACCTTTAGCTGATTACTTGTATAAAGAAACAAAACCTAAATTAGGTTTACATGCAGCAAACTTAGTGAAAGAATCTCAGTTCATGACTCCTTACTTTGAAGTAAGTGGAGCTTGTCCTGGTTGTGGGGAAACACCTTACTATAAATTAGTTTCACAATTATTTGGAAAAGATATGATGGTTGCAAATGCAACAGGTTGTTCAATGATTTACTCAAGTTCTACTCCATCATCACCATTTGTAAATGATGAAAACGGAGAAGGGGTTGCTTGGGCAAACTCACTATTTGAAGACAATGCAGAATATGGTTATGGTATGGCATTGGCACAGACATTTAAAGAAGCTACGATTCTTGACATCATGGAACAAAATATGGACAGTGTGGAACCTGAGTTAAAAGAGGCGTTTGCTAAATACTTAGAAATTCATGGTAATCGTGAAGAAGAAAGAGCGTTAAAAGATGCAATTGTATCTGGTGTAAAAGCAAGTGCAAATGAAAAAGTAAAAGAATTATTAAAATATGAAAGAGATTTAGTAAGTAAATCTATCTGGATTGTTGGTGGAGATGGCTGGGCTTATGACATCGGATACGGTGGATTAGACCATGTACTTGCAAATGACTTAAATGTGAATATTCTTGTCCTAGATACAGAAGTATACTCTAATACAGGTGGACAGTCTTCTAAAGCAAGTCAGGCAGCAAGTATTGCTAAATTTGCAGCTGGTGGTAAACCAACAGCTAAGAAAGACTTAGGACAGATTGCTATGGCTTATGGACATGTTTATGTGGCAAGTATTGCAATGGGAGCTAATAAGCTACAAACAATCAAAGCGATTAAAGAAGCAGAATCATATGATGGACCATCATTAATTATTGCTTACTCTCCATGTGTAGAACATGGTATTAAGGGAGGACTTGCAAACCACCAAAGAACACAGGCAAAAGCTGTGGAATGTGGTTATGTAAACTTATACCGCTTTGATCCAAGAAATGAAAAACCATTAGTTCTTGATTCTAAAGAACCAGATTACGATAAATTCCAAGACTTTATCTTATCTGAAACACGTTATTCACAATTACCTAAGATTAAAGGCGAAAGTGCATATGAATTGTTTGAAAAGACAAAAACAGATGCACAGAAACGTTACGCTAAATTATTAAAACAATTTAACGATCAATAATTAAATGAAAGAGGAATCACTCATTGAGCGTATCAAAGGGTGATCCTTTTTTTTATACTTTCAAAAGAGAGAGCAAGTTTTTTAAGTTGGTTATTTTCATACGAATTTATCATATTAAATTTCATACTAAAAACAACAAGATGTTACACAAAAGGACAAAATTTTATGTTTGAAAATAATGTATTATTTTTAAGTAGAACAAGAGTGAAAACGCTAGCGTATGATGATGAGAAGTACCGCTGTCGCTTTCACTTTTGTCTTGTATTTTTATTAGCTTAAAAGTACACAGTCATTTTGACTATATAGCAGATTATTTGTTGGTAACGAAAGGGGGAAAATCATTTAATGACTCACGAATTATTTAATAATATAGACAGATAACGAAAGTACAATTTCTTATGCAAATACAATAGATCTGTATTTTGATAAAGATTAAGTTTATAAGTTGTAGTGAATTTAGTAATATTCAACGATATGAAAAATATTCGTTGTGAGGAGAAAAGTTGTGAAATTTAAATATACAAAATTATTTTTAACGTTATTGGTGGCGTTTAGTAGTATGATACCATTTGAACTTGTGAATATTTCGGCAGAAGAAAGTTATGTAGTGGTTGATGATACAGAGGTTGATTCTGCTAATGAAAACTACTTTACCTATACAGAAGCCAGTGATCCAAAAGGAATTACAGGATGGGTAGCTAGTAAAAAGGAAACTATTCAAGGAGATGATGCGGCGAAAACAGAGCATTGGGTATGGAATGAAAATGTAAATGAAGCATCTAAACATACCTATACCTTTACTTTTGTGGGGACTGGTGTTGAACTAGTAGGAGTCAAAAGTGATGATTATAACAATTTTCAATTAGATGGTGGGACGATTGAAGAAGTAGCTATTAGTGGAGCAAACAATACACCTACTGTGCTTTATAGCAAGAAGAATTTAGAATATAAGGAACATATTGTATCTGTTACTATGTCGCAAAAAGGAGCAACTAGAAATGGATTACAGATTTCTTATGCAAAAGTATATGGTTCTAAAATGGAACAATTGGAAAAGAGTGAGATTTCTCATAAAAAAACAACAGGAGAATCTAATAAATTTATCTTTTCTGAAAGAGGGTGGTCTAGTGGTAATGATGAACATGTGTGGTCAGAGGCACCTAGTGAAAACTTACCAGCTTCTGATATTTACTATGAAGTGAAATTTGTAGGTAGTCAGATAGATGTTTATGCTGGAAAGAATAAACCGATGGGAAAAGTCGAGTATTTTATTGATGATGTATCAAAGGGGAAATATAGTTTATACAATAATGGAAATATTAATTCAGCACTGATTGCCTCTTTTAAGAATTTATCAGAAGGTGAGCATACATTGAAAGCAGTGGCTACTGGTGAAAGAGATACAAACTCTACAAATGCACAAATTGATTGTTCAAAAGTTGTGGTTTATCATAAACCGTATGTAATTAATGATTTGATATTAGCAAGCGATACTTATCGATTACAAGAAGGTGCAAATCAACAAATTACTTATACGGTTAATCCAGATTATGCGACAATTGATGATATGATGTATACTTCTGCAAACGAAACAGTTGCGACTGTCAATTCATCAGGATTGATTGAAGCAGTAGGCACTGGAAATACAACGATTGCATTAGCTTCAAAAAAGTACAACTTAAATAAGGAAGTTAGCGTTGAAGTTATTGAAGCAACTCCACAAATAGGAGGAAGTATTGTTGATACGAATACGCAGTATACACAAACTCGCTATGAGGAAGTAAAAAATCTTGGCTTAGTTTCTAAGTCGTTGAGTGCTTGGAAAAATGATGCAGTGACATCAGAAATAGCGGTAATTGCCAAAGATTCAAAACTAAAAAATGTAAGTGTGACTGCTTCTGATTTAACAGATGGGAACCATACTATATCAAAAGAACATGTAAAAGCTACATTTATTAAAGAAACAAAAGCATACAATGGAGGCTATTTAGGATATGGTGATGCAAATCGTAAAATTCCAGTAGACAATGGGAAAAACAGGTCTTTAAGTTCAGATATTTTATACCAAAGTACACCGATTGATGTTGCTTACAATAAAGTACAACCAATTTGGGTAGAATTTGCGATTCCTAATGATGCACAAGCAGGAACCTATACTTCTACGATTACTGTCAGTGCAGATGGCATCAAAGAACCGCTAACATTTGAATATACTGTTACAGTTCAAGATGTTGTGTTGCCAGAGGCAAATACTTATAAAGATAGCTTTGATATTGAATTATGGCAGTATCCATATAGTAGTGCAGAATATTATGATGTTACACCATTTTCAAAAAAACATTTTGAAATTTTAACACCGATGATGGAAAAATATAAGTCTATGGGAGGACATGCCATCACTACTACGATATCGGAAGAAGCATGGAATGCACAAACATATAGTAAAAATGAAGTACATTATCCATCAATGGTAAAATGGATAAAAAATAGTGATGGTACATTTACTTATGACTATACAAGCTTTGATAAATGGGTGCAATTTAATAAGGATTTAGGTATTGGTGATAAAATTATCTTATATAGTATTGCTCCATGGCACAATTCGTTTACCTATTGGGAAAATGATCGACTTGTTTATGAGAGATATACAGTGGGAAGTGAAAGATATAAAAAAGTGTGGAAAGATTTCTTAGGTGATATGATTGAGCACTTAATGGCTAAAGGGTGGTTTGATGAAACTTATGTAGGCATTGATGAACGTGGTTTTGATAAAGCAGCTTTTGATTTAGTGGATTCTGTAAGAAATATTCATGATAAGCCATTAAAAACAGCAGGTGCAATGGATCACTTTGTAGAAAAACATGATTTAGCTTTACGAGTAACTGATTTAAATGTAGGAGATAATGCTGCTGCAGCACACCCTGCTAAGTTTACACAATTGTTGAAAGAACGTACAGCGAAAGGGTATCGAACAACGCTATACTCTTGTACAGAACATCAACCTGGAAACTTTTCATTAAGTGCACCAGTAGAAAGTTATTACACAATGGTAAATGCAGGAGAAGAAACGGCTGGTTTTCTTCGTTGGGCATATGATGCTTGGGTAGAGGATCCATTAAGAGATGCTACACATAATGCATTTGAACCAGGGGATACATTTATGATTTATCCTGATGAAAAAGATGTAACTAATCCTATGTTTAAAAGTTCTGTTCGTTTAGAAAGAATGGCAGAAGGAGTTCGTGATGTTAATAAAATTAAAATGATGGTTGCACAAATTCCTGGTTTACAAGCAGAAGTAGATGCAATGTATAATAAACTTACATTTCATGCAACAACGAGTAGAAGTTATTTAAGTGCTGATAGAATTGCACAATTAAGTAAAGAAATGGACACATTTAAGGAAGATTTAACAAATTTAACAAAGCGTTATATTGAATTAAAGCAAACAGGAACAAATGAAGTAGAATCTGTTACGATTAGTGAATCAAATCAGACGATAAGTATGGGAAATTCTTTACAGTTACATGCGAAAGTGAATCCTTCTAATGTTTTAAATACTGCTGTTAAATGGTCTAGTTCTAATGATAAAGTGGTATCTGTCAATGATACAGGTGTCATTAGTGGACTGAAACTTGGAAAAGCGTTAATTAGTGCAACATCACTTCAAGATCCTAGCAAGTCTGCATCTATTGAAATTAGTGTAAAAGTAGCTAATATTGATGAAGGTTTGCAAGTAGCGTATTACTCATTTGATAATCAAGATGTGAAAGATCAATGGGGACAACGTGATGGGACAATCAATGGTGCAACTTTTGAAAAAGGAAAATCAGGAAATGCTTTAAAGGCTGACGAAATAAATAATGTAACATTTGCTCAAGCTTCAGGAATTAATGAAAATGATGATTGGTCTATTAGTTATTGGGTGAAATCAAACGTAGCGATCAATAAGCGAACATCTGTCATAATGGATGCGAATAAAGACTATTCAGCTGATTTAAAACTGGCAGAAAATCGCAGTGCAGGCTTTCATGTTGGAAAACGAGATGTAGATGTTTTAACATCTACTTATACTTTTGAACAAGATACCTGGTACAATGTAACTTGGACACAAAGTAAAAGCGATGGCTTAACTATGTATGTTAATGGGAAGAAAATTCAAACGAATGCTTGGACTAAAACAAATAAAATTATTGCTCCTTTAGATATTCTTGGTGGAACTGGATTTGATGGATACATTGATGAATTAAAAGTTTATAACACAGCGTTAAATGCAACACAAGTAAATGCAGCAATGGTTGTTAATGGATTGAATTTAACGGAAAATAATAAAACATTATTTATTAATGATACGTATGATATTGAAACCAATTTAATCAGTGATAAAGAGGATAAAAGTATTACGTATATCTCTAGTAATCCAGAAGTAGCAAGTGTTGATGAACAAGGTAGAGTGAGTGCTAAAACTAGAGGGGAAACAACAATTACAGTGAAAAATGAAGCAGGTGGCTATGTGGAAACACTGTTAATTACAGTCAATAAAAAATTGAGTATTTCAAGTACATTAAAACAATATGAATTAGATGAAAAATTCTTAAGTGATATAGAAAAAGCACCAGGAACAGATCGTCAATATTTAGGACAACCTGATATGGTTCGTACAAGTACAGGTAGATTGATTAGTGCATACCCTGTAGGGCATGGACATGGACCAATTGTTATGCAGATTAGTGATAATGATGGTAAAACATGGACAGAAAAGAAAGATATTCCTGCTTCATGGGAGTATTGTCAAGAAACACCTACTTTATATGTATTGAATTTAGCTGATGGAACAGAAAGAATTATGTTGATTTCAGCTTGTCCACCATGGGATTTAAACAAAGGTGGATGGGAAACATCGTATTCTGATGATAATGGAAATACTTGGACAGAGTATCAACATTTCCATGCGAATTTGCCTGATGGAACAAAAAATTCAAGCGTAGTGGGTATGGCAAGCTTAGTGCAATTAAAAGATGAAAGTGGTAATTTTATTCAAAAATGGATGGGCGTTTATCATACTATGAATTATGTGAACTACAAAACATATTTAACATTTGATGACAATGGAAATGAAGTATGGAGTGTCCCAGAAGCGTATTTAAGCGAATATCGTGATATTGAAAAACAGTATCAAATTTGTGAAGTGAGTATGTTTCGCTCACCAGATGGAAAGCGTATTGTGGGACTTGCAAGAAGTCAATCTCATAATAATCCTGCAACACTAATTTATTCAGATGATGAAGGAAAAACTTGGAGTAAACCAATGGATCTTCCTGGTTCATTAGCAGGTGAACGTCATAAAGTGGTGTATGATCCAATTAGTAATCGACTAGTTGTTACATTTAGAGAAATTAAACATGATCTAAATGGGAATAATCAATTTGATGGTAATACAGATTGGACATGTGGTGAATGGATTGCATGGGTTGGTACATATGAAGATTTAATGGAACAAAATGATGGTGAGTATACATTTATTATTGCCAATGACTACTCAAATAATGCAAAATCAGGTGATACAGGATATGCAGGAGTAGTTGTGTTGGAAGATGGTACATTTATTATGAATTCTTATGGTCATTGGGATAAAGAATTTTCACAAAGCTGGCCAAATGGAGTAACTAGTGATTTATGTTATATCAAACAAGCGAAGTTCAAACTTGGGGATATTGAAAATGCAAATCATTTAGTTTCAAGAAAACAATTAAATACGTTAATTGAAGAAGTGAAAAACATAGACGCTACTATGTATACAAAAGATTCCTTTGCTGTGTTCAGCGATGCATTAACAAAGGCGATGAAAATCAGTGAAGATAACATTTCACAACAAGTAGAAGTAAATGCCATAGAAACTGTATTGTCAAAGGCGTATAAACAATTAGTTAGAGAACATAAGATAGAAGTAGATGTGAAAGATAATGCACCAAGTATTTCGATTGGATCATCTATTGAGGAAATTAAAAAGGCAATTTTAAGTGAAAGTGAAGCAAATAAAGATGTAGCATTTGATGTGAAATTGCATGTAGAAGAAATAAAAAATGTAACAAATGAAATAAGTAGTGAAATCACTGCAAAATTAGGAAGTGATGAAAAAATAGGAAGCTATTTAAATCTTGAATTATTTAAAGTTATCAATGGTACAAGCATTCAATTATCTAATTTGAATAGTAAAATAAGAATGACGATTGCTATTCCTACACATTTATTAGGAAAAGAAAAATATTCTATTTTACGTTACCATGAAGGAAAAGTAGAGCAATTCAATGATTTAGATAATGATCCTAAAACTATTACGTTTGAAACAGATCGATTCTCTATTTTTGCATTAACTTATACAGAAAAAACAGAGGAAGAGATAAAACCTACACCTGTAATTAAACCTGATGACTCTACACCAGTTATTAATCCAGATAAGACAACACCAGTTGTCAATCCAGAGAAACCTTCTAAAGATGTGATGAATCAAGTAAACACAGGGGATACATCTAATAAGAATGCTTTGCTTGTGATGATGTTGGTTGCGGGTATAGCAATTATTATTGTTAGTAAGAAAAGAAAAAAAGTTTAATTTTATTAAGAAGTATCGTTGTGATACAAATTAGATGTTGTTTAGGAAGAGGCTAGTATAATTCTAGTGTCTTCCTTTTTTTGTATCTTAAGGATACTAGTTATATTTTATTTACCGACAGTGTAAACCTTTCCTATTTAGCTAAGTAAAGTTATTTTTGTTCATGTAATATTTTTAAATTGTTCAAATACGCTACAAAAAGAGTGGGTATATTAGTAGTGGTGATATGATGAAAAGGACAATTTTTGGTGTGATTAATGTTGTAATCGTTTACATTGCGATGCTATTGTATTGAATTAAAAATTATGCTCAATTTTAAGTGAAAATTCCGTTATGATTGAAAATTCCGATTATGTCGGGATTTTTTATATCTTTCCCTTTAAAAAAAACAGAAATGTTATATAA
>SAAR01000110.1 GCA_009916335.1 Erysipelotrichia bacterium
CCATCATCAATAATACGCTGTTTAATAATCGCTAGTTGTTCTTTAGAAGGCAAAGCTCCATATTTTGATAAACAAATAGGATACACTTGGATTCCATAAGCTTTCTGCCAAGGGCCAAAACTTGGTGTCATAGATACAAACGCAATCTCTGATTCACTGTTTTTTAATTCCTGATATTCCACATCTAAACGTGTTAAGTCTAGTTCTAATTCCTTATAGTTTGCCTCAAAAGCAGCTTGGTATTCAGGGTATTGTTCAATTAAGTAATCACGAATAATCTCCGCTGAAGAGATCATGGCAATCGGATCTACCCAAATCATTGGATCATCTTTATAAATATCAATGTTTTTAAAAACATCTCCATCATAATAATCACTTTCCACTGCTACACTTTGTCCCTCACTAAAAGTTGTTCTGTATCTTTGAAATTTATAAAAGACACTTTTACTTGCTAAATCGACTAAATCAATACCTGAAGAACGAATATCACTAGCATATACATCAAAGTATGGTTCTAATTCTTGAATATAAAATAAAACTTTATTATTTTCTAATTGTTTTAAAAAATCTTTCTTTATTGATGCACTTTGAATCGCTCCTTGTTGCGAAATGGTATCTACCTTCACATAACTACCACCAATTCTTTCCACTAAATAGCGAATTGGATATATTGTTACACTAACGGAAGGTGTACTTGGCTTACAGCCACTTAGCATTAAAAGCATACATGATATTATCACTGTTAGAATTTTTTTAGCTTTCATAAAATTCCTCCATCACGTTAATATTATAGCATACTTCAAACGTGATTTCATTTAAATGTAACGTGATAGAAATTCTCTTTCACTAAGCAGTTTATGTTCCTTTATAATCACATTTGTTTTATTCTTATAAATATCTTTATGTGCATGTACTTTTAATGGATATGAGTGTTTGTGTAAATAACGATATAAATAAAATGCTTTTATATTCATAGCAAAATGAACACTCGCTAATCCAAGTTGTATCATAAAGAAAATAGCAATGATTACTCCTGATAAGGAAGATAATAAACCCCTTTTTATATAATAGAGCAAAAAAAGCAAAGAGAGTAGTAAACTTAATCGTTTTGCCAAAGTATATACAAATAAAAGCTCTAAAAGATTAGCTAAGATTCTACCACCATCTAAAGGATAGATAGGAATTAAATTAAAACAGAATATTTGCATATTTATTTGATTTAAATAAAGCATAAACGAATAGGAGATGATAGCATATTGACTTAATAAACAAAGAAAACCATACATTATAATATGTACACTCAATCCTGCTAATGTAATCAACAATTCATCATAACTGTTTTTATATTCAAAATCTTTAATCATAGCACTTAAACCAAAAGGATAAATACATACTTCCTTTGTTTCATAACCTAACTTATAGGCACATAAAATATGCATCGCTTCATGGAGCGTAAGCAACATAAAAATAAAGAGCAATACCTTTTGTAAGTGCAAAGAAAAAACGATTGGTAATACAATAATCCATAGTTTAGACAATGTTATTTTCATTCCATACTCAATGCTTTCTTCATACTAATTTCTTGATCATTTAAGTAACAATGGATTTCCACCGATTCCTCCATAATACCTAATGATGCCCCTTTTAATACTCTTTCATTCGCTTTTATGTTAACTTGACGCATCTTTTGATACACGACATTCACACCACTATCATTAAGCATCACTACCTCATCTTTTTTCACACTTAAAATCACACCATCACTCATTGCCACCACTTCATTTGTCCCATTTGTATAATAATGTTCTTTTAATAATTGATAGTTTGCATTCGCCGAAACACTACTTTCCTTTTGCTTAATAAAGAGGTTTTCCCAAAACATCAATTTTGTAATGTCGCTTAATTGAAAATTCTTAATTGTCTGCATAGAAATAAACTCTTTTTTAGTATTGATAAAAAACAATAATACTGCAACGATGAAACACATACAAAACATTGTAAAACGATAAAGCTTATGACTTTCTTTTTTTCTATGGTATCTTTTTTTCACTGTTTTCACCCAGTACAGTATATGTATTCACTTTTTCTTTATGCCATTAACCAAAAACTCTTTTTATCAATGATTTATTGCGAAACTTCGCTAATGGTTTTTGTACTCCCTCTAATCGTGAGGCAATGACTTCAAAGCATTCGTACATCATACTCATTTCATCACAAGCAGCAGGATAGCCTTTATTGTTGCAAGAAATGATCGTTTCGTCCTCATAAACAACACCTAATAAATTAATGGCTAAATAAGAAAGTGCTTCTTGTAAAGAAACGCTAATTCCTTTTTCAATATAGCGAGGATTGACTTTATTAAGAATTAAATGAATATCCTCTATTCCTTCCTTCATTAATAGACCAATGATACGATCTGCATCTTGTAAAGAAGTATAATCTAATGTTGCCACCACAATGATTTTATCAGCACTGCTAATACTCGCATAAAAACCTGATTCTAAACCAGCAGCACTATCCAAAAGCACATAATCAAATTGTTGTTTTAAATGTTCTACCACCTTTTCTACATCTGTTTTTTTAAGACGCTCAATATGTACACTTTTACAAGCTGGTATCAAATATAAATTATTTAAACGTTTATCTTTAATCATCACTTGTTTTAAACTGCATCCTGCATTCATTACATCACTTAAATCATAAATGACACGATTTTCTAAACCCATTAATACATCTAAATTTTTTAACCCTAAATCCATATCCAGCATACACACTTTATATCCTTTTTTAGCTAAAGAAACACCGATATTTAAGCATATATTACTTTTTCCTACACCACCCTTACCTGATGTAATCGCAATTGTTTCACCCATAGTACACTACCTCCTATCACTATGCTTGTTTTATTTTTCCATCTTCATAATAAACTTTACAAGGTGCATTATTTGTCATATTTTGAAATTTACTATCAAAGATTCTTATTTTTGCATCAACAAATGCATACGCTGATAATTCTTGGTTCGAATGCAATAAATCAATCGTACCATAAACATTACCAATCACATAAAAATTAGCACTACTTGTGATATATACATCTTTTTCAATATCTCCTACATAAACAACATCTTGTGTTAAATTGTAGGTATTTCCTGCATAAAAACAACGCTCATATAAACACATTTTTTTCTCAATATCTTGTTTTACATTTAAAAAACCTAAAACGAGTAAATGATATTGATCGCATAATGTGTATAAAGCACGATACTGTTCACTTTGTAAGGAAAAAGGAAATGAAAAAAAAGCTTGTAAGCAATCGCTCTTTAAAAAGAAATTACTTGTAAGCTTTATTTCTAATTGCTTTAAGAAATCATCAAAGTGATTTGTTTGAGCAATCATATAACAGATTTGATTTTGATATTTAATTTTTAACGCATCCATGGCAATCGTTCCTCTCTGCGTAAACGAAGTTCTCTACGCTGTAAGCGATCTTCTACAACATGGGAAACAAATACGAGAGCAAGAACTAAAACACCATTAACAACCAATGTTAAAAACATTCTATTTACTAACCATGTATTAAAAACCATCGTTGTCTGATCACTTATTATCATAAATAAATATACAATAAGCTCTCTGACAAAAATTGTCGAAATACATAGAAAGACATTTTCAATCATTGATTCATTAATCTGTTTAATCCACAAACGTGTAATCAAACATAATAATAAAAATAAGATGGCATATAAAAAATAGGTGTTCGCATAAAAGAAATCATAAAAGATTCCAAAGAGGATAGAAACAATTAAAGAATCTCTAAAATCTAAATGACGAATGGTTAATACCAAGGCACTAAATCCTAAACATGAAACAAAATAAAGGGTATTCGCACCAAATTGTGCAGGAAAGAGTACATTTAAAATACCATCTAATAAAAAACAGATAAAAATTAATAAATATCTTGGCCACATACTACTTTACCTTTAAAATGGCAACATATGAAAAATCATTAAAATTAACACTTGGTGTTCCCATTAACTTCTTTCCTTTATTATCATAAGAATCTTCTTCACTGCTTACTTTTCCTACTAAAATACCAGGAGGAAATACACCACCATTCCCTGAGGTAATAATTTTCATTCCTTTTTCTATTTTAGCGTTTGCATCAAACAACTGAATACTATATTTTTTATTTTTTGCATCGTAATGTTCTAAAATACCATCTGTTGTTGTACCCTCACTTAACTCTACCTTAATAGAAACACTGGCATCATTATTTTCCGTTGTCAACAACTTTACTTTACTTGTATGTGCATTCACTTCACTTACCTTACCAATTAAACCTTTTGCACAAATGACAGCCATATCTACCTCTATACCATCTTTACTCCCTTTATTAAGGGTAACGATATTACTCCATGTAGAAGGATCACGAGCAAGTACTTCTGCCCCAATTTTTTCATAATCAGCACTGACTTCTAAGTCATATAATTTTTCTAATTCTTCAATAATTCTTGTTTTTTCATCTAACTCTGCTTTATACATCTTCTGCGATGCAATCATCTTCTTTAACTCATCATTTTCATCATACACCGTTTTCAACGCTTCTAATTGTGAAGTCCAGTTCTTAACAACTTCCACAGGGTGATCAATCAAAGAATATTTCACACTTGTGAATGCATCATACCCAAAACGAGTTAACGCATTCCCTCCTGTTGTTAAAGAGATTACCCCAAACAATAATAAAACAACAATTAATGAGATTAATATTTTTTGTATACGAGTAAAACGTTTTACTTCTTTTTGTACATCTTCTAATTTCATTTCAGCAATAGCAATAGAAAATAACAACAAATGGATTGGAACTGGTCATGAATTTATGTCAGGAGCTTTGAATGGTGGGGGGCTTTCAATGTTTGACAATTGTTCTTGGACTGTCTATCAGAATCCTAATGCTGAATTATCAAATAATGATTTTACAATATGGTCAATAGCAATTGACGAAGATAATATTAAGTGGATTGGAACTAATGAATTTAGCCCTGATGCTGAAGGTTTGGTCTCGTTTGATGATGAAAATTGGTTAAATTACAATACGCAAAACTCTGACATTCCGGACTACATTGTTAGAGAAGTTCAAATAGATATTTTTAATAACATTTGGGTTGGAACGTATTCAGGTGGTTTGGCTAAATTCGATGGTGACATCTGGACTATTTATAACACAACTAACTCTGATTTACCTAGTAATATGATCAACTCTATCTTTACAGAAGCTAATGGTGACCTATGGGTTGGCACCGTTAATGGGCTTGCACATTTTGATGGTTTGATTTGGACAATTTACAATACGGATAACTCAGGATTACCGTCAAACAACATTAGGGTTATTAGTAAAGACCTATTTGGATTATGGTTTGGTACTAGTAATGGTTTAGTAAAATATCATGCTCCTGATTGGACAGTTTATAATACTGACAATTCCGAACTTCCGAGCAACTTTATTAATGACATTAAAATTGAATCATCAGTAGTTAAATGGATTGCAACTTGGGAGGGGCTAGTTCGTTTTATGAGTACATCTACTACAGTATATAACTACAACAATTCAGATTTACCGACTAATTATATTAACACTATTTCTATTGATGAATATGGAAATAAATGGATCGGGACTTATAATGGATTAGCAGTTTTCAATGATCAAGGTGTTGTAATTCCTTGTCAAGAATATTGTCCTGGCAATCAAGTGTTGGACACCATCTATACCGAAACAATCGAGTCTCACATAAGCTCATACTTTGAAAGTCAAAACTGTTGGGATGATTTAACTGAGTTTTTTGAAGATGCTATTTTTCCTTCTGGCCTTGATGTAGCAATTGTTATTTCAGAAATTGTTGGGCTTCCAAATTCAATTGTTGACCATTATACTCTTGAGCCCATTAATGAAGGAGATACTCTTTACCTTATAGAAAACGACATTAGTCAAGCTATTAGTCTTAGGCATCTGGACTATTCGGCTTTAACTTATCAAATATTACTAATAGGCAATCCTACAGAATTTAATCAAACATACAATTGTAATTATACTGTTGAAAATGTAATATATACTGCTGACTGTATCAGCTTTGGTAGGAGGATTGAAGGAGAAGGATCCTGCTACACTTGCAATCCGACACATTTTACTGAAAATCCAGCAGAAAAAGAAGTATCAATTTATCCAAATCCCACAAATAGTACTTTTGAAATCAAAGGAACAATTAATGGAAAAGTTGAGTTAATGAATTTACATGGACAAGTCATAAGAATTATATCAGCATCTGATGAAAATTCTTTGATAGATATTTCTGAACTTACAAGTGGTTTATATTTCCTAAGATTTCAGACTAAGAGTGGTTTTGAAACGAAGAAAATAGTTAAATACTGACAGAAACCCCAGTGCATAACAACAGCTAGGTGTCATGCGGGGCAGCGATTCTAGCCTGATATTTATTACATTGAATAAACATTGTGGGAAACTGAAAATTCACAGCATTTAAAACCCGCACGCCACATAGCTGCAGCCGTTAGGCAAAATTAAAAAAGAATGACGCAACATACAGGAATAGGAAAACAACTCAAAGATAAATTTGATACCTTTTTTAAGGTTAATATTGAATTATGGGAGGCCTTTGCAGACAACTTAACCTTGAGGGAGTTTGCGAAAAATGAAACAATAAAAGATACAGATAGGGTTGAGCATTATCTTAACTTTATTGTAGGGGGGGCAGTAGGTAATTTTATTTTAAGTCATGGAAGTGAAACATGTATTAGCCTTTCTGTTTCTAACAACTTTAGTTCTGACTATTATTCCTTTTTAACGCAAAAAGCAAGCGTTATTCAAACAAGAGCATTAGGACCCACTGAATTGTTATCTATATCACATAAGGACTTATCAGATTTATATTCAAAATCGAGTAAAGGAGTTTGGATTGGAAAAGCTATAGCCGAACAGTTATTTATCCAACGGCAACAGGTGCAAATAGACTTGCTCACTTTAACGGCTGAAGAAAGATACTTGAAATTACTAGCCGAAAAACCAGAGGTCATTCAAAAAATATCGTTAAAACACATTGCTTCATACATAGGAGTTACTCCTGAAAGTTTAAGTCGATTAAGAAAAAAAATATCCTCGTAATCATTTCTTACCATAGGTCAATTTTGTTGTGCATCAGATTTGTGTTTTTTGCATAAACAATTTAAACAAAATGAAAATGGAAGTATCTAAAACAGTTAAAAGAAACATATGTTCAGTAGTACTATTTTATTCAATAGCGATATTACTTCGATATGTTGTTACCAAAACGACTTGGCTAGACATAACAGATAATACTTTTTTAAAAATCTGTTTACGAGATGAGTAAATGTCTTGTTGAAGAGTCAACAATTCAACAACTATCGACTTAAAAACCTGAAAAGCTTATTGAAAATTTTACATGGTATGCGCTGGGTTTAAAGAATGTGGTAGTAATGCCCTTTGCGGTATGAGATAAACGCTTGCAAAAAGCACTTGTTTATAGCAAGGAAAATTGCAGTGAGAATATTAAACTTCCATTATTGGCGGATTTAGTAAGCTTTTCAAATGCCACTACAACAAATACCATAAAATATATCAGATTAAATGCCGCATTTCAAAAACGATGGAAAAAATTGCCGGTTTTGACAATCCGAACCAATGCCTTTGCGCATTATATTCACATTCGAACCCAGTATTTCGCAGAAATTGGTGATATCATTCATGAAACTAATCCGCGTAACCAGCATCGTGTCAGCCGCATACTTAGTCATTTCACAGAGAGTATTGCAACAGATATCCTTATATTGGTTATGTATGCTGGTACTTTTCATTGCCTTTATCAGTCTTCGAAGAGCCACAAAAAGGCTGAATACCAGCGACTTAACCAATTATTCCACTTTAAATCCTGTTAGACAACTACTTGATTTTCAACTCATTAAACAAACAATTGCAAAATATTGTTATAACACAAGTTGCAAAAATAAGTTTTAATTCCGGATATTTTGTTCTCTCCACTGCATGGGAGTATAATTTGTCTCCTGCAAAAATGCCCTGCTGAACACCGGTGGAGAACTAAAACCGGATAAATCGGCAATACATGCGATGTTTAAATCGGGACGGGACAACAGTAAATGCTTGCTTTCCGCGATGCGATAACGCATCACAAACTGATAAAAAGTCTCGCCGTACCCTTCGTTGAACAAGCGCGAAAGATAACTGCGGTTAAGCGGCAATATTTCCATCGCATCCGTCAGCTTAAAGTCTTTACGCAGATAGGGTTTCTCGGTCTGCATCCACTGCTCTAATTTGTTCTTATATTCAGGTAGCTTATTCGCAAACTGATACCTTGCATTTGAATCTGTTTCATCAGCAGAAATCACTTCAGCCGGCACATCCTCACCCTCACATTTTTTGCCGGTATGCAACGCTTCTCTTATTTCCGCTTCCGTTTCATTCATACTTTCCTTAAAATAGCCCTCAGGATAAGGACTCTTCTGAAATAAAACACGAGAAAAACCATAAAGAAAGAAAACGAGAAAAATGATGTTGTGCATCAGCACACTGCGAACATTATCGCTTAACACCACGACATAACAGGAAATCGTAATTACAAAATTGCTGAAAATGTAATCTTCCAGCCATTTTATATCGATGTTTTCCAACGAAGCATAGTTATTTTCGCACCATTTCATATAATTTTTCCGGTAGCGAAGCATTATCATCAGGCCGAAAACAGGATAGGCCAGCATGAGCAGTGGCACCCACACATGGATGTTCCAGAAATTCTGAGTCAAAGCCATCCGGTTATCAATTGCCGGCACGGCCTCTTGCTGAATTTTTACAAGAAGCAAATATATACCCGGAATAACGACAGTGGATAGTGATAGTAATACCGCCCGTTTCAACGTAAGCCATCCGGGACGAAAAGCTTCGATGGGATATAAAAGAAAAATATAGGCATACACACTTCCGTAAATCAGCATGGGGAGCGACAAGAATTTATACTCCACCACGCCTGCATATCCGGTAGTCAATCCTTTGATAAGAGATAGCAGATTAGTCAGGCCTACCATAAACATAACAAAGGCAAATAAAGCGCGGGCACGACCTCCGTTTTTCCGGGCTATCAGCATGAACGACCCGCCTAAGCACAAACAACACAACATCGAAATAACCGACCAGCGAACAGATCTGAAAAGCTCAAAAGGTATCTGCATAAAAAAATAATGCCCGGCGCCGACAAGCATTAAAATGAGACTGTAAATAACAACCCGTTTGTATTTAAAAAGCGCCTTTAACAGGTTGTTTGAATGAAAATGTACACGCAGCATCTGGTCATTTCTATTTTGGTTTGCGAAGGTAATCAAAAAAACAAACATTTTTACCCTTAGCAAATGCTTTTTTACGCTATGCAAACGCCCTCATCACAGCCTGCAAACGAAATCACCTATTTTTGCCACACCAACGAAATACTATATTTCCGGCAATCATGCCAGTCCTTTTCAAGCATAGTCAAATGTATAGAAAGAGGTCACTTAAATAAACAGTTGACAAGCAACAGCATATTTCGATGAGTTTAAACAAGACTTCGGCTCTTCGAAAAAATAATCATCAGAAGTCGGTTAATTATAATTATTATCATGATTAAAAAAATCTTTTTTACGTTTGTTGTTCTGTTCACATGCGGAGCGCTAATGAATGTCAGTGCAAAAGACATTATTTCAAAAGGAGAACAGGTTGTTAAACTGGGTATCGGCATCGGAAGCTATTATGGCGGTGATGGATACGCAAGCAGTGTTCCACCCATCTCAGCATCTTATGAAAAAGGCATTCTCGAAGGACTGCTTGGAGGAAAAGCTTCGATTGGTGTAGGCGGTTATCTGGGCTACAGTGCCAACAAATGGGAATCTTCTTTTAACAATGAAACATGGGGTTATAAATATTCCTACCTTATTCTGGGGGCCCGCGGTCTATTCCACTATCAGTTAGTGAAGAAACTCGACACTTATGCAGGATTGATGCTGGGTTACAATGTTGTTTCAAGTAAGTATTACGGCAGTGATGCCATTGCTCCTTACGTTGGCAGTGCAAGCAGCGCGAGCGGTATCGGGT
>SAAR01000601.1 GCA_009916335.1 Erysipelotrichia bacterium
AAAGAGTTAGAATTAAATGTATTAAAAAAGAAGAAAGTTAAAGTTAGAAAGGTTCTTAAGGAGATTGTAAGCATAGAAAAGAAAGAACCAAAAGATATTACTCTCAAATCAATTGATGATTATGCTTCTGATATTAAGGAAACTATGAAAATCCAAGGTATAAAAGAAGTGAAATTATCTAAAACAACATTAGATGAAACAGGAAAAAATATAATACATTTTTTCAAAGTCCACAATAACTGGAGTGAAAATAGAAAGGCAATAATAGAACGTTTTGAAATGAACGGACTTAAGTTAGAGCAAAGGAGCGAACGAGTAAAAGTTTTCAAAATTATAGAGGATGAAAAATAAGGTAACAATGTGCTTATATATATAAGGAGAATGATACCTTAATTTAACGAAACATTGAATTAATGATATAAATCCATAGCTATATTTGTCTCGCCTAAGGGGGGGATGTTAAGCGGAATAAAAAGTTTGTAGCACCCCCAAGTAGATTGTCAACAATATTTCCATATAATGATGTAACATTTTTTCGTCACGTTACACGTTCCTCAAGTAAAGAGTGAAACATATTCAATCTCGAAGCGAAAATGAATTAGATGTTGATTCAAACATTTAATGTATTCATGACATGAAAATTGGAATTTTATTATTATCATCAATCTGTATTCCCCAGCGCCAGCGAAGCTGGCTTAGGGTGGAAAAAGAAAAAATATGTGATTATGTAGATGATTATTCCATGATCCGACAACTAAGCATCTATACAGGTGCTTTTTTTACTATCAAAATATAAATTTAAAGGAGAAGATGTAAAATGGCAGGAAGATATTTAGACACAGATAGTTTTAAAATTGACAAGGAATTTCAAGAATTATTACCTTATCTTAAAGAGGATGAGTATAAGCAATTAGAGGAAAATATTCTTACTTATGGATTATTAGACCCGATTAAGATTTGGATTTCTCCTAAGGGTGAAAATATTATTATTGATGGACACCATCGTTATAGAATTATTAAGGAGAATAATTTAGAACTAAGTCCTTGGACAGATTATAAAATCTTACACGAGTTAAAAACCAGAGAAGATGTAAAAGAGTGGATGATGGAGCAACAACTTGGACGTAGAAATCTATCTGATGCAGAGAAATATGAGATTGTGCAGAGGTTTAAAACTTTAATTCAGAACAAAGCAAAGAAAAATCAATCCGCAGGTGGTAAAGGTTTGGCAAATTTGCCAAAAGTTAATACCAGAAAAGAATTGGCTGAAAAAGTTGGTGTATGTGAGCGTACATATAGTAAGTTAGACAAGGTTATGCAATCGGATAACGAAGAAGTGAAACAGAAATTGCGAAATAAAGAAATTTCTACCGATAAAGCATTTAAAATTATTAATGATGTGTCTAGTAAATCTGAAACTGAGATTAGAACGCCAAAAGTTCAAATTGAGGAAATTGACACTAGAATTAGTGATATTGAGAAAGAGGAGCAGAGACTTCAACAGGAAAAAGAAAATATTTTAAAGAGGCGAAAATTTGTATTTGAATCTTTAGACATTCAATGTCCTGTAAAGTATCGGTGGGCAGACGATAGAGATATATATGCAGGTGTTAATATTACCTTCTATGAAGAATTTGAAGGAAAAGAAAATGTCTTATATGAAGGGTATATTCTTGATGAGAAACCACATGACGTATATACTAGAAAATTTTCAGCTAAATTAAAGGCTGATTTTCTTATGATGTGGGGGAAGGCATACAAAGAGCACATTAACGCAGAATTAAAACATAATGAAGATTGGAAGAAAGCATGGGAAGACATTAATAAAAAACTAAATAATGGTTCAAGTAATCTTTTTGATACCGCAAATAAGCCAATGATGAATGAACTTATCAATGCAGGATATAAAGCACTTGCAAAGAAATATCATCCGGAT
>SAAR01000602.1 GCA_009916335.1 Erysipelotrichia bacterium
AAGAAATTTGGTCAAAAATAGACTCGTATTTGCTAGATTATGCGTTATTTCAAAGCGACAGGAGTAGTCATGACTCTGATGGAGAAGTCCAAAACCCAATGAAAGCAGCAATTCAAGAAGCTATAGGAGAGGTTCAACAGGAAATAGAAACTATCCAAAAGAAAGTGCAGGATAAGGCCATGGCTATTGCTAAGCAAACTCAAGAAGCTCTAAAAGAGATTGACGCTGAACTTGCAAGTCAGTTACTTCCCAAATTTACTCCGCCTACATCTTCCAAATGGAATAGCTTGTTTTCTATCGCAATGGATACGGATGAGGGTATAGCTTTGAATAAACGAGGAAGCGGAGTACGCCGTATGATACTTGTTGGCTTTTTTAAGGCAGAAGCAGAGCGTAAGGCATTGGTTTCTAAAAGGAAAAATATTATTTATGCAATAGAAGAACCAGAAACCGCACAACATCCTAATAATCAAATAATTTTGATAAATTCTTTTTTAAAACTCTCTAAATCTGAAAATTGTCAAGTAGTATTAACGACTCATAGCCCAAGTCTTGCACAAGAATTACCAGTTGAAAGTTTGCGGTTCATAAATCGTGATGACCAAAATAATCCTATTGTTTTATCAGGAGATGGTATTTTGCCAGAAGTTATAGAAACATTGGGAATATTTCCAAATATAAATCATAGTGTTCAAGTTATTTTAGCTTTAGAAGGACCTACTGATGTGATTGCTTTTAAGGCATTTAGTCGTTGTCTAAGGGATAAGTATCCTGAATTAATAGATCTTAATAACGATAAACGTATTCTTGTGGTTCCTCTTGGTGGTAGTATTTTAAAACATTGGGTTGAAAAACGATATCTTAAGCATCTAGGCTGTCCTGAAGTTCATATATATGATAATGATGTAAATGCATATCAAAAAAGCATTGATGAGATTAATGCTCGTGGAGATGGTTCTTGGGGCACGTTGACCAAGAAATATGAGATTGAAAACTATCTCCATATGGATGCCATAAAAGCAATTTATAGTATAGAAGTAGATACTGACCAAAAGAATGTTCCGTCGGCAGTTGCTATCGCTTATTATGAAGCAAACAAGCAAAAGCTTGATGCTAAGTGGAAGGATAATACATCTAAAGTCTATCTTAGTAAGGTTTTTACAGATGCAATGACTTGCGAATTGTTAGAGGCTCGAGATCCAGATGGAGAAATTAAGGGTTGGTTTGACAGAATAACATCTATGTTGAGTTGAAGTTATTTTGATTTGTTTATAAATCAAGCAAAAATGGTTGTTTTTTGAGGCTATAATTGAATATAATCCGGTTTTGCATCATATTGCATGGCCTTGTATTCAAATTGTTATCGGGCAAAAACTTAGTCTCTTGATAGTCAATGTTTTGTAGAATCTACCTGTTATCGCAAAAAAACAGCTAATTCTTTTTTTTACTTTATTTTTGTAGCAGAAAAAAGAAATGTAGAATGATATTCATTTATTAAATTGACACAACGTTATGGAACAAAACTCAAAAGAACAATTAGAGAAGAAGATTAAGAGCCAAAAGAAAACCATTATTATTCTTTCAATTTATGTGATTATGTCAATCATAATCCAATTGTATAATGCTTTAGCATAAAGCAGCACAGGTTACTTATGAATAAGAAAATTTATCGTGTTTTAATTGGATTGCTATTCCTTTTCATTCTCTTTGTTTTAAACCATACCTATCGCCCGTATATTTATATGCATGGCATTAATGATTTCCATGTAGCTGATACTTTGGGAAGCCTTTTGGCTGTTCCGGCTCTATTGTTTATTCTATCAGGAATAAGGCGTGAAAATGTTAAAACAATAGAGATGATTCCAGTTGCTGTACTTGCATTGGTTATTATGGAATCTTCAGATAGATTCTCTCTGTTTAATAAAACTTATGACC
>SAAR01000111.1 GCA_009916335.1 Erysipelotrichia bacterium
GCAACTCCTTCATCATCAAAAGGATTATTGATTATTGCAATCGCAATGATTGTATTATTTTCAGCGTACAAATTATATGGTACATTTCTTGAAAAAACGTGGGGAATTGATGTGAATGCAAAAACACCTGCAACAATTAAAGAAGATGGTGTTGATTATATTCCTACACCTAAATTTGTTGTTTTTGCACATCAGTTTTCTTCAATTGCTGGGGCTGGTCCTATTACTGGACCGATTATCGCTTTAATGTTTGGTTGGTTACCAGCATTAATTTGGTTGCTAGTCGGCGGGATTTTCTTTGGTGCAGTACAAGATTTTGGTTCTTTATACGCATCTGTTAAAAACGAAGGAAAATCAATGGGAATGATTATTGAACAATACATCGGTAAAACAGGAAGAAAATTATTTATGTTGTTTTGCTGGTTGTTTACTTTATTAGTCATCGCAGCATTTGTTGATATTGTGGCTGGTACATTTAATGGTTTAGTAATGGATACAACAGGTAAAATCGTGGAAAACACAGTGAATGGTAGTGTTGCTTCTATTTCATTACTATTTATTGTAGCAGCAGTAGGTTTTGGTTTCTTTATTCATTATAAAAAACCTTCACAGAAAATGGAGTTTATTATCGGTTTAGTATTATTCTTAATCATTATGGCATTAGGAATTGCATTCCCTGTTATTTTTGAAAAGAATATTTGGATTTTTGTCATTTTCGCTTATATTTTTGCAGCTTCTGTTACACCTATGTGGGCATTAATGCAACCTCGTGATTATTTATCTACATTCTTGTTTGTTGCGATGATTGTTGCAGCTGTCGTAGGTTTAGTTGTCGCTAATCCAGTGATGGAAAGTCCAGCATTTGTTGGTTTGGAAGTAAATGGGCAATACATTTTTCCAGTTTTATTTGTTACTATTGCTTGTGGTGCTGTTTCAGGATTTCACTCTTTGGTATCAAGTGGAACATCATCAAAACAGATTGCCAACGAAAAAGACATGAAGTTAGTTGGTTTTGGTTCTATGTTACTAGAAGTCTTATTAGCCATTATTGCATTAGTGGTGGCAAGTAGTTGTATTGGTAGTATGCCAGCAGGTTCTACACCATTTCAAATTTTCTCTTATGGAGTAACAGGTTTTCTAAGCACTTTAGGCTTACCAACAAGAATTGTTAACTGCTTTATCGCAATGGCATTATCTGCATTAGCTTTAACTTCTTTAGATTCTGTCGCTAGAATTGGACGTATGTCTTTTCAAGAGTTATTTGAAAACGAAGGAAAAGAAACAAAAATTGCGAAAGTGTTGATGAACAAACATGTTGCCACTTTAATTACACTTGTATGTGGTTACTTCTTATGTGTTGGTGGATATCAAAATATTTGGCCTTTATTTGGGGCAAGTAACCAATTATTATCAGCTTTAGTATTGATCTCTATTTCTGTTTTCCTAAAAGTAACTGGAAGAAAAGGATTCATGTTGTGGATTCCAATGACGATTATGCTAGTGGTTACTTTATCTTCATTAGGTTTATCTATTTATAACATCTTAAATGCATGGTATGTAAGTGGTAGTATAGATATTGCTACTAGTGGTCTACAATTAATTATTGCAGTGTTACTCGTTGTTTTAGGCGTCAGCGTTGCTTTCTTTAATTTACGAAAACTAAAAAATGCGTAGTAAAAACATATATTGAAATTGTAAATAACAAAAAAAGTATCAAAACTTAAAAAGGAGTGGAGATACTTTTTTTCTTTCAATGTCAGTTGTACTTTCATCTTTAATAGATTTTCTTTGATTTGATAGTCAATGCCATACCTTCCATGCCATTTCCTCGATTAGTGAAAAACCGTTTTTGAACAAAGAGGATATATTGTAATAAAAAAACAATAGGTAAAGCGAAAGGATGTTTCATTAGGAAACTACATCATGTACAAAATAAATGAGCAGTGTATCGTTCATTTATTTTATAAGATTTTATTTTTTTCAATGATTTGTTTATCGCTTATTTGATGTTCTAAACAATAAATTACTTGGTTGATTAAATAGGTTGGGGTACTTGCACCTGCACTAATACCCACTTTTTTAAAGTTTAGTATTTCCTGAATGTCTAAATCATTGACATCATCAATTAAATACACATGCCCAATTCCTTTTTCTTTTGCAATTTGAGCTAAGCGATTTGCATTGTTACTTGCTTTATCCCCAACAACAATGAGGGCATCGACATCTTTCAAATTTGCGACTGCTTCTTGTCTGCTTCTTGTCGCATTACATATCTCATCACTAATTTTAACATTAGGATATTTTTTTTGAATTAAAGTAAATAAGTGTTCCACATCATAATAAGACATGGTTGTTTGATTTGTTACAAACACCTTTTTATAAGTAGGTAACACTTGTATATCCTGCTCATTTTCAATTAAATGCACATGTTTATTATGGTCGCATACAGCACTGGATTCAGGGTGTTTATGCTTACCGATATATAACACTTCATAATTTGCCTTTAAATGCTCATCAACAATTTCTTGTGTTTTTAAGACATCTAAACAACTTGCATCAATGCAGTGTAATCCTTTTTCTATTGCTTTTTGTTTTACTTTAGGATGAATACCATGTGCAGTAAAGATCACAATCCCTTCATCAATCGTATCTAAAAGTTCTTCACGACTTTTATCTTTATCATCAATGGTAATAATGTTGTACGCTTTTAAAGCTTCTATCACATACTTGTTGTGAACGAGCATACCTAAAATATATATGTTTTGATCAGGGTATTTTAGTGCTGTTTCTTTTGCAATATTAATCGCACGAACGACCCCTTTACAATATCCTCTTGGGACAACTTTAATAATTTCCATAGAACACCTCTCATATATATTATATAATCTTTGCATGAAAAAACAATCTAAGTTATAATACTTTAAGAAAGCGAGGTAGTTTATGAATAAATACAGTGATTATCAATTGAAAGAACAAACGAAAAAGTTCATTGCATTAAATAAATTTGTAACACCAACCCAAATTCAGCGTGAAGTGATTCCTCATGCGTTAAAGGGAAAAGATATAATTGGTATTTCAGCAACAGGAACAGGAAAGACACATGCTTTTTTAATTCCTATCTTAGAGAGAATCAACGTGGAAGAAGATAAGGTACAAGCAGTGATTAGTGCTCCTACTAGAGAGTTAGCTTTACAACTTTATACAAGAGCATTAGATATGAATAAAGCTTGTAAGGGGCTTAGAATCAAATTGATTACAGGTGGGGTTGATAAACAAAGAATGAGTGAACAATTAAAAGTACAACCACATATTGTGATTGGTACACCAGGAAGAATGAAGGATATGTTTTTAAATGAAACAACCTTGCGTTTGGATAGTGCCAGTGTTTTTGTTGTTGATGAAGCAGATATGACATTAGAATTTGGCTTCTTAGAGGACATTGATGCGATTTGTTCAAGAATGGGTTCCCATTTACAAATGATGAGTTTTAGTGCGACTATTCCAGAAGGATTAAAGCCGTTTTTAAAGAAGTATATGAATAACCCTATAATTGTAAAAGTGGAAGATGATTTAAAATTCAAGCCAAAAATTGAACATGTTTTAGTGCCTTGCAAACATTTATCCTATGAAGAAGAATTATTAGCTGTTTTAAAAGGATTTACACCTTATGTTTGTTTAATCTTTGCCAATACTCGTAGTGAATGTAGTCAAGTGGCAAAAACATTAAGAGAGAATGGGTATGGCGTGCTGGAATTGCATGGTGATTTAACAAGTCGTGCTAGAAAAAGTGCTATGAAATCTTTAACAAATTTAAAAGAAAGCTATGTTGTCGCAAGTGATATTGCAGCTAGAGGAATTGATATTGATGGGGTGAGTCATGTTATTTCTTTAGGTTTTCCAAACGAAATCGACTTCTATATTCATCGTTCAGGTAGAACTGGTCGTGCAGGAAAAGATGGTATTTGTTACGCATTATATAAAAAAGAAGATGAGAATATTATTCGTCAATTGCAAGTAAAGGGAATTGGTTTTAAGCATCGAGAAATTAAAAATGGCGAATGGAAGGAATTAACACCGATTTTTGAGCGTAAACGTAAGAAAGAGGATCCCTTAGAAAAAGAAATTGCTAAGATGGTGAATAATAAAAAGAAAAAAGTAAAGCCAGGATATAAGAAAAAACGTAAAGAAGAAGTAGATAAATTAAAACGTAAAGCAAAGCGTTCTTTAATTCAAAGTGAAATTAAGGCACAAGCAAAAGAGCGTGCAAAAGAAAGACAACGTAAAAAGAAGGAAAGTGAATAAGATGAAAATAGGTTCTCATGTATCTATGTGTGCTCCTGATTTTGTATTAGGAAGTGTGAAGGAAGCAATTTCCTATGGGGCAAATGCATTTATGCTGTATAGTGGGGCTCCTCAAAATACAAGACGGCAACCTTTAGATAAATTAAAAATAAAAGAAGCACATACGTTGATGAAGGAACATGGCATTCCTTTAGAAAACATGATTATGCATGCTCCTTATATTATTAATTTAGCGAATACAATTAAACCTGAAACGTATGAGATAGCTGTTTCGTTTTTACAAGAAGAATTAAAGCGTGCCAAAGTATTTGGTGTTAAATATGTTGTTTTACACCCAGGAAGTCATGTGAATGCTGGTGAGGAAGCAGGTTTAGACAGCATTGTAAAAGGTTTAGATGAAGCCATGCAAACCATAGATGATGATATTTATATTGCCTTAGAAACAATGGCAGGAAAAGGTAGCGAATTAGGATATTGTTTTGAACAATTAAAATATATTAAAGATCATGTAAAGAAAAGTGAACAAATTAAGGTTTGTTTAGATACATGCCATATTCATGATGCTGGATATGATATTCATGATTTTGATGCAATTCTTGATGAATTTGATCGTATTCTCTCTTTAGAGCATCTAGTATGTATTCATTTAAATGATTCTAAAAATGTACAAGGAGCAAAAAAGGATCGTCATGCTAATTTAGGTTTTGGTGAAATTGGTTTTGATGTTTTATCTTATATTGCTCATCATGAAAAATTGAAAGATGTTGTCAAAATTTTAGAAACACCTTATGTAGCAGGGAATGCACCTTACAAACAAGAAATTGCGATGTTGAAAGAAAAGCGATTCATCGCTACATGGATGGACGAATAAAATACACATAACACAGTCATAAAAGATAACTTTTTTATCTAAAATATGGCTGTTTTTTCTTTGTATCCCCTTTGTTTTCTTGAGTTGCATAGTTTTATTTGTTATAATTAGCATATAAATGAGAGGCAGTTTATGATTAAAAAAGAGCAAATAAAATCACAAAAGCGGTTTCTATATTGGACTAAGGAAAATCGTCGTTCTTCTTTTATTGTACTTATGGTAGTGCTTTTTTTTGCATTGCTTCTTTTTATGTTGTCTGTGTTTTATAGTAAAAGTTTACAAACGATGGTGAATGAAAACAGTTATTCTTACTTAAAAGAAATATCTGAACAGATTAATACAAATTTAATTAAAGAGTTAGACTATCATTATTCTACTTTGAAAACAATGATTCGAAAGGTATCCCAAAATGAAGGTTGGGGTGTAGATGCAATTATTGAGGATTTAGAAGTAGAAGCTGAGAATTATGGGTATGATGCATTAGTTTTAATTCAAGACGATGGAATATTGCGATCTTCAAAAAAAGCCTAAATATTATACGGAACTATTACCGTTCATTAGTGAAATGTATGCGGAAAATAAAGAAGTAACATCAGAAATCATTCCTTTAGATGGCAAAGAGTGTATTGCATTTTTATCCCCAGCACCAAATATTGAATTAAACGGTAAAAAAATTATCGGGGTAGCTTCTATTATTAGTTCTGAAAAATTAAACGAATCCCTTTCTTTAACGTTGTTTAAAAATAAAGGTTATGGACAAATTGTTTCAAAAAGTGGGAATATTATTGTTCGCTCTACTAATACAGATAATCAGTTTAAAGGGTATAACTTATTTGCTTATTTAAAAAAGATGGCGATTAAAAATGATACCTCTATTGATGAAATTAAAGAGGATTTTGCAAATAATCAGACAGGAACAATAGAGTATGTGCGAAGTGATGGGGAACAGATGATGGCAATTTATAGTGCGGTTGGCTATTCTGATTGGTATTTATATACTGTCATACCATCATCAATCCTAACAGCAAAGTCCATGGCATTTTATCGTTTAACGCTATATGCTTGTTTAATTCTTTCGATAATTTTCTTATTTTTACTAATTACAATATTTACAACACAGGCAAAACGAAAAAAAGAATTGTTAGAAATGTTGTATACAGATCATGTTACAGATGGCATTTCCATTAGTAAATTTAACATAGATACAAAACAAGTGTTAAGTCATAGCAAAGAAAAATATGTTGTTATCTATATTAATATTTATAAATTTAAATGGTTTAATGAACAAGTTGGTAGAAATGAAGCAGATCAATTATTGAAAAACATTTATTGGATTATCCAAAATAGTTTAAGCAACAATGAATTTATTTCTAGAGTGATGGCGGATCATTTTGGTGTATTGCTTAAGATGGATTCATTAGATAAAATCAAAGAAAAATTAAACGCTTGGAACGAAGAAGTTAGTTTATATATTGCGAGAAACAAATTTCCTAGTAAAGCTATTTTGACATATGGTATGTGTTATGTAAATGATGAAAGCGATGTATCTACCTTACTAGATAAAGCGAATATGGCTCGTAAAACGATTCGTAATGCAAGTTCTAGCTCTTTGAATTTAGCAATATATGATGATTTACTTGAAAAGCAAATGGTTTATGAAAAGTATTTAGAAGATTCCCAAGAAGCTGCCTTGTTAAATCAAGAATTTGAAATGTACATACAACCTAAATACAGCCCATACGATAATACTATTGCAGGTGGAGAGGCTTTAGTACGTTGGGTAAATAATGGGAAGGTGATTTATCAAGACCAATTTATTCCATTGTTTGAAAATAATGGGTTCATTACACAAGTAGATTTATGTGTATTCAAACAAGCGTGCCAATTTGTTCAAACATTAAAAGATCAAGGAATGGAGTTAATTCCTATTTCAATTAATCTATCAAGAGTGCATTTTAATAATCCACATTTTTTAGATGATTACATTCATATTTTTGAACAATACGATTTCCCACAATGTTATTTAGAATTTGAAATTACGGAAAACATTATTTTTGATCATGTTGATTTCTTAAATCAAATCATTGAAGAAATTCATGCTTACGGTTTTAAAGTTTCCATGGATGATTTTGGTAGTGGTTATTCTTCATTGAATGTATTAAAACAGATTGATGTAGATGGTATAAAATTAGATCGTCAATTCTTCCAAGATGCAAGTCAAACAATGAAGGCAGTAAAAATTGTTCGCCATATTATTCAATTAGCAAAAGACTTAGGTATGGTGGTTGTTTCTGAAGGAGTAGAACATAAAGAACAGGTAGATTTTTTAAGAGATGAAAGCTGTGATTTAATCCAAGGATATTATTATTCAAAACCTGTACCAAAAGAAGTATTTTTAAAAATGTTAAAGAAGAATAAACGTTACCATTAAATTAGATTGTTAATGAAAGAAGAGGATTTTGATGATGTAATTAAAATTCTCTTTTTTATTATCTGTTTTTAGTTTAATCGTTTTTATATAAATTAGAAATAGGAAACATTATTTAGGCTAATTCACACTTCAATTTTATCAAATTACGCATAAAACCACTCTCTTTAGAAATGGGGATTATGGGTGTTTTTCGTTTATATTTACTGTATATTGCTAGTATAACAAACACATAAATAAAACATATAAATCAAACAATGCAGTCTATTCTTGTAAATACTATGTAGTATGGTGTGGTTTAAATATAGACTAAAGCTTAACATATGGTATTGATTCCAGAGGGAAGGAGTAGCGAAAAGTATCATAAGCAATCCATTGAAAGTCAAAAAACATCATAATGACAGTAAGGAAGGATTGGATAATGCAAAGGGTGTTAAGTTTAAACTCTATCCAAATAAAAGACAACAAAGTTTAATAGTGCAAACATTAGGCTGTTGTGCTTAATCTACAAAAAAGTGTTATGAATGCGTGATAAAACATAAAAAAAGGCTTGAAAGTTGACTACAATCAAACCTCAGCAATGCTCACTGCATTAAAGAAAGAAGATTTTGCATTTTTAAAAACGGTGGATAGTATTACTTTGCAACAAACATTACAAGATTTAAATAGCAGTTTTGTAAACTGCTTTCAAAAAAGAGCTTTTTAATCTGCCTGTAAGAGTACACATAGCCATCATTAATCCAATCAAACAGCGAATCAAAAAAATATGATTCGCATTGAACAACGTCATTTAAAACTTTCCAAATTAAATTTTGTACAAATGAAACAGAGTATACTAGTACAAAAAATGAATAATGTAAGAGTCGAAAAAACGCCATCTAGTAAGTATTTTGCTGTTTGGCTGTCATCGTTAAAGCAAGAATCCCCTTGTTTAGCTAGGAATGTGTCAATTATGCTCTTGTGCAAAAGCAAGAATTTCAGCTTTTAGTCGATCTACCATTTCGTTTTGTGGTATTTTTTCGATGATTTTACCTTTCTTTATTAACAAACCTTCATTAATGCCTCCAGCAATGGCAATATCAGCATGTTTTGCTTCTCCTGGACCATTGACAACACAACCCATAATAGCGACGTTGACATCACAGTTAATCTGGGATAGAAAATCTTCGATTTCATCTACTACATGTTGCATATCCCAAGCTGTTCTTCCACATGTAGGGCAAGCTACTAAATTAGGGACATGATCAATTAAACGACAACATTTCAATAACTGTTTTACAATGGTAATTTCATTACTAGGATCCCCATTGACAGAAATACGAATCGTATCACCGATTCCTTCATTCAACAGCGTACCTAAAGCCATACTGCTTTTAATCGCACTACCAATATAAGTACCTGCTTCTGTTACGCCGATATGTAAAGGATAGGGGAAAGTATTTGAAGCAAGTCGATACGCTTCAATACATAATAAAGGATCACTGGATTTAAACGATAGACAAATATCATGAAAATCTAATTCCTCTAAAATTGAAACATGGCGTTTTGCACTTTCCATCATACCTTGTGCAGTTGGTTTTCCATACTTCTCATGAATATCTTTTTCTAAAGAACCACTATTAATACCGATACGAATAGGGATCCCTTTTTCTTTACAAGCATTCACAACGGCTTCTACATTTTTACGTTCACCAATATTACCTGGATTTAAACGTATTTTATCAATCCCATTTTCAATTGCTGATAAAGCTAAACGATAATCAAAATGAATATCCCCAACTATAGGAATGTGAATCTGTGTTTTTATCTGTTTAATCGCTTTCGCATCTTCTTGATCCATAATGGATACACGAATGATTTCACAACCTCTTTTTTCTAAATCGTGTATTTGTTTGACAACTTGATCAATCCTACTTGTTTTGATGTTGCACATAGATTGAATAACTACTTTGTTTTGTCCACCAATCTGTACACCACCAGCAAAAATTTTTCTTGTTTCTTCTCTTTTGTTCATAAATTTATCACCTAACTATAGTATACTAGGAATTGTCTGAAATAACAATTTGTTCACAAACAAATATCGTATGTTATAATAGGTGTATTGGAGTGATAGTATGATTAGAAATCCTTTTAAAAAAATGGATATGGATAGAAAAAAACGTTCTAGTGATTTGTTTCGACAAACACAAGATAGTGAAAAAACGATTAATATTCGTTTAAAAATTACCATTAGTGTTGTTTGTAGTTTATTTGCGATAATCGTTTTACGTTTGATTAACTTACAACTATTAAATCAAAGTACATATGCACAAAAGCTTGAGGAATATACAGCACTAAAACAATCTTTTTCTAGTCCTCGTGGAGCAATCTTGGATAGAAATGGAAAAGTGTTAGTAGAAAGTGTGAGCAGTTTGACGATTTCTTATTATCCTGTTGAAAATATTACAGATAAAGAAGAATGGGCATTAGCAGACAAAGTTGTCAATGAGTTGGGATTAAGTGCAACCACAATTACAGAAAGACAATTAAAAGATTTACATATACAGTATATGAA
>SAAR01000112.1 GCA_009916335.1 Erysipelotrichia bacterium
CTCTTTCTTGAAGCCACACGCGATTGACAACTTGTCCATCAGGGAGTACCTGATCCAGTGGCAATGAAGATGGTTTATTTTTAGTATTGTTTTGCATAGATATAGTATGCATACTTTTTGTTTAATAAACCATAAAGAAGGAGGAAAATAGTTTAAAAAATTTGTATTTTGCATAGTAATTAGATGTAAAATTGCTTTTTTGTAAACCATTGGGCTATTCTTGAACAATACAAAATAGTAATGGATTAATACATATAAAGTAGAGTAAATATACGATATAATACTAGAGTAATTACGCATACAAAAGTTAGAGTAAATCAGCAAGAGGCTAGATATGGCACCAAATACAAAATTAGCAAAATCCCTTGAATCATTAAAAATCATTCAAGATACTATTGGTACCGTATTTGAGAGTTCAGATCTTCCTGCTAACGATCGAAGAATACTAAGTTCTCAAGGTTTTATAGAACCTATCATTAAAGGTTGGTATTTTATATCCAATCCAGAGAAAAATTTACAGCAAGGTAATACCACATTGTGGTATTCAAATTTTTGGCTTTTTATCTCTAAATATTTAAAAAATAGATTTGGCGAAGATTATATAATCAACCCAGATGATTCACTTTTGTTACATACAGGAAGCACTATTATTCCACAACAACTTATTGTTGCTAGCAAAGCGAACGGGAATATGAATTTAACGCTACCGACCAATATTAAAGTCATCATCTATTCAGATAAAAATATCCCTGAAAATGCAACCCTTATCAATGAGCTTAGGACATACCCATTGGAACATGCTCTTTGCAAAATAAGTTCTGCATTTTACAAAAGTAATCCCACAGAAACTGAAATAGCATTTGGTTTAATTGGGGAGCCTTCTAAGTTACTCAGTGTTCTCCTCTCAGATGAGCGGATGGAAGCGTCTGCAGGGAGGATTATCGGCGCACTTCGTTTTTTAAAGAGAGACCAAGATGCGAACAGAATAAAATCAACCTTAATGGCATCACTTTTTACTATTCGAGAGACAAATCCCTTTGAAATAAGCACTCCAACAATACAGTCTTCTAGAGAAAAAAGTCCCTATACCATGCGCATTAGATCTATGTGGAAAAAATATAGAGAAGATGTATTGTTAGCTTTTAAAGATGTAAGCTCTTTTTCTATCACCAAAGATAAATACTTAGCAAATATGCAAGAAATATATACTTCCGATGCTTACCATTCATTATCTATTGAAGGTTATAAAGTCACAAATGATCTCATCAATAGAGTTGCAAACCATGATTGGAATCCAGAAAAAACTGAAGAAGATATGCACAGTAGAAATGCCCTCGCTGCCAGAGGATATTACCAAGCATTTGAGGCCGTGAAAAAAACTGTTGAGAAAATTTTTGATAGCACTAACCCTGTCGATATACTAAAAAATGATTTTCACGAATGGTACACACAACTGTTTGCACCGAGTGTTACAGCAGGTATTATAAAACCCTATGCACTTGCTGGATACAGAAATCATCAGGTTATTATTCAAAATTCTGCACATTCCCCTTTGCCACATTATGCGATTAGTGATGCCATAGATGTTTTTTTCGAACTAATGAGTGAAGAAACAAATGCTTGTGTTAAAGCTGTTTTAGGACATTTTATCTTTGCCTTCATTCATCCTTATCCTGATGGCAATGGTCGTATATCAAGATTTATCATGAATACAATGCTGGCCTCTGGGCAACATCCCTGGACAGTTATTAAAGTCGAAGATCGAGATGAATATATGAAATCTTTGGAAAGAGCAAGTGTTCATGGGGATATTAAGCCATTTGCATTATTTATTGTACAAAGAGTTAACAATATATAAAATATAATTAAAATAGTGTTATTAAACAGCTATTTTTCTATTTTAGCCATTCGAAGTGTTGCCATTTTTATAAACTTTCCAATAGTCATCCCATAACTACTTGCAGTGGACTCAACTAAAGCTAATTCACTTGGACTAAAATAGACGGCATATCGATTTTCTTTTGCGTGCTCTTCTTGAGGCTTTCTGGGACGTCCGCCTTTTTTACGCTCACTTTCTGCAAAAGTTGATATCACTGATGACTTTGCTTTATTTAACATTGAATCAATTGGTTTTTTCTCTGCCATGACTATTCACCTGCCTTAAAAAGATCAAGAATGGTTTTATATTGCTGATAAACAGTTTTATAGGCACATTTTGAAAGTGGTGTTTCATTATAGAGTTCTGTTAGACTCAAACCAGTTTCAATAGAGTTTTTAAAAGCTTTGGATAATCGAAGTTCAAAAAATTGTAAATTGTCAAAATGTTGTGATAGTGCATTTTTTACTGTTTCAAAATCGCCTTCTTTTTCTGTCTTTGTCACAACAATCAAAAGATTTTCATTTAATGGTTGGATTTCTTCAATAGTTTCAACCGTACGCAAAATAGAATTATAATCATTGGAAACGGGTATTAAAATTGCATCACTTGCTTTTAACACTGGTAAAACACCAGCTGAAACAAATCCACCAAAGTCATAGATGCAATTATCAATAATCTCAGGATTTAATGAGATCTTTGCCATATCTGGATAAATAGATTCTATCACTGAGTTATCATTTGATTGCAAATAATAACCTAGGTCTTTTGCAAGGGAAAATGAGATAGGCGTTTTACCTACACCACCTTTTTTGTTGATGACAGAAATAATCATATATAACCTTTAAATAACGTTATTTAAAGGTTATATTATAGTTAAATATATACTTTTTATCAAGCATTAATTTTGCCAAAATTTTACAATTCTTATGTGAAATTATAAAATTATATTCTAAAATCAAAATACCATTTAAACTATTAATTAATTTTTCCAGCCAATAATTCCAAATACATCTCCACCAATGATTCATCCTTGAGTGCATTGGCAGCTATTTCTAACACTTCCCAGCCAAGTAACTTAGCTTTTGTGCGTTTGATTTTGTCTTTTTCTGCTTGAGCAGGATTGCCATGGTAGCGTGTTGAAAGTCCATCGATGTATATCAAAACTTTTTTGTCAATGTATGCAAAATCAGCAATCGTTGTTTCGTTTCCTCGTAATTCAATTTCATATTGTTGGGTAGGCTCAGGGAAATTATTTTTATGCAAAATATCTAAAAAAGCCTCTTCTGCTGGGCTGTCTGTTTTATTTTCAGATTTTTTAGGAACGGCATTGTTTGGTATTGTCATTTTTTCTGTCGGGGCTTTTTTGTAGTTCTCCAAAAGATTGATAGCTTCAATGCGATTTAGAACATTGTGATACTGCTGATTACTGTAATTCAAAAGACACTTGTAGCACACATCCTCACAATCACAAGCGTTCAATTTGGCTATGGCTTTTTCAACGATGAGAGGTAAGTTATCTAAAAAGAGTGAGAGATATCCACTCCCCCCTGGCAAGGAATCGTAAAAGACCACATTGAATTGTCCATTGTCTTTTGATTCAACGACGCCATCGATATCAAATTCTCTTACGTCCAATATCTCAATGGCACCCAGTTTTAGTGACTCTAAAAAATTAGCAGCAATACTTGCAGAGGCAAAGCCCTCAAAGATAATCAAATCAGATTCTAAATCAGTGTGCAAAGCATTCCAAAAAAACTTCGTATCCCTAATAAAACAACGCCTTTTATGCTCTTCCATAAAGTTAACTATTTCTGCTTCACTGGCTTTTGGATGTCTTACCGACCCGCAGGATGGGCAAATTAAAAATCCCAACTCTTTTTGACCATACATCCCTAGGTTTATTAGTCTAACATTGCCATTTTTTAGGTATTTTATTTTTGTTTTACCAATTTCATAGAGTGTTCCACCAAAATGTTTATCTAAAATGAGTGAACCTGTTTTAAAACCAATTCTCACCCGTGACTCTTTGAGGTCATCTATCTTTTGAACTTTGTTTAATACGATATCTACCATAGGGAATGAAAAAAAGTTTTGGTACTCTTTATCGCCACCGTCATAATCTCTGGTAAAGTTTTCCAAAATAGCGCCACTGCTTGTTTCTAAAATCATATCTTTGCGGATATCTTCACTGCTAAAATTGACCTCTTTTTCTTTGATTTTTGCAAAATTAAGTCGAGTGATTTCAAAAATATTTTTATTAGCGTAAACTTTATTAGCTGGTGTTAGCTCTCTGATAGCAATAGTGTTGGCTCTGGATATTTCAAATAGAGGTTCTACACACACTGCTCTAACACTCTCTCTGCCTAAGGCATAGCTTGGGAAAAAACCATCTTTGGCAAGGTAGCTAAGGGTATAGTTGTCTTGTTTGTCAGAAAGATAGCTGTTAAGCGCTCTATTGTACGCATTAAATTCTCTTTCTTCGGCTTTATTCATAACTTCTTTTTGGCGATAAGGTGCAAGAACACTGCGATATGTTTTTATTTCCAGCATCAGTTCATCAAGATGCTTTTTTAAATCACTTGACACTTCTTTTGTGGCACTCTTTAAAAACTCTTCATTGATGCTTTCTTTGTCTTCAAGTGTCCAGTGGTCGAAAAATATTTTTTTGATATCGCTGTAAATGGAATCAAAATTATTTTCTATGACTGTTGCTAGTGCTTTAAAGTCATCAATTTTGTCTTTAAATCCTGCATTTCCTATCTCATCGTTGTAGGAGATATAGCGGGATATATATGTTGGAAAAACTTCTTTTAAAAGCTCTTGGTCTTTTACATTGCTTCGAAGCCATGTAAGTATGGCAGAGTGCACATGTTTTCGCACTAAATTTTGGTTTGACATACTAAAGGTTGGTATGCGGATATTGCCTGTTATCATCTCAGCAGGATTTTCAAAGAAATAGCTGTCGTGTGATGCGTTTTTACAGTAGGTAAATACCGTTGCAATGCGATGTTTACGACCTGCTCGTCCGACTCTTTGTGTATAGTTTGGTGTTGAAGGTGGCACATTTTTGAGTAATACCATTTCAAGTTTACCGATATCAACACCCATCTCTAGTGTTGGTGTTGCGACCAGCGCATTACATGTACCATTGATTTTTTTAAACTCTTTTTCTATCTCTTCGCGCTTCTCTTTTCCAACTTGAGCCGAGTGCTCTTCTGGCTTAATTGGAGAGTATTTAAGGCTTGTGTATTGAAATACATCATAATTCTCTTGATCAAGCGGTTTGTAAATGACTTTACCTTTGCAATTGTAGGTAGGACACGCTAGCGTAGGTAAGGCATGCGTATAGAATTTTTTACATACTTGGCACTGATAACATCCTTTGGCGTGTTTAAAGCCTATTTTGTCTTTGTTGAGTTGATAAATTTTTTGAGCACTAAAGAGTGACTTGGTTTCTCCGTTATAATCTTTCTTAACTAAGTCAACATTGACCAGTAAATTAGTGTCAATCGCAAAATCCCACAATTTATCTAAAAATGTGTTAATGTGTTGGGTATGTATAACGGCTTTTTTGGTCATCTCTTGAGCAGAACTTCGCCCATTTTTCGATTTCATAGCATGAATATAATTAGGTGCTTTTTCATCACTATTGCATGCAAGAAAAACAGCGTGAGGGAATGTGTCTTTCATAAGCGGTATGATGCCATCTCGGACTTCTAAGTCTTTTACATTCCATTTGCGTTTTGCCAGTTCATCGCTGACCGCTCCGCGTTTTCTTATAAAGTCTAAGATGTTGTGGATAATGGTTTTAAGCTCATCCATGGAATTAAGCCCAAGCAAATCAACATACTCTTCAAATTCACTCAATGTACTGTTTGAAATCCCATCGTATAAAACACTCACCATGCCTAATTGTTCTAAGCTTATACGCTGTCTGGATGAATAAAACTCATCGATTAAAAACCAGCGGATGCGTTTACTCAGTTCATCTTGTTTAAACCCGCCTCCTGGGTAAATCCTTCGAGCTTCGGACTCCATAGACAAACGAGAGACAAAGCCATCATAACTGAGTGCTTCATCGTACGGACTCTCAAAACTTTCTATGATTTTATGCGCAACAAATCTTAGATAAAAGCGTTTAGAGCGTTCACTCATCCAACTGGCGGTAAACGCAGCATCTTGTCTGCCATCGGCAAATATGAGTATCTTTTTGAGCTCTTCTTCATTCATGGAGCTAAGCATCGTTTGCGCCAATATCATCACATCCAGCACTTCCGTTGTTCGAATCTGCATTATCGGCAAATAATCACCTTTACTGGTCATGCCACATGCTTGACATTTTTCAGCCCCTGCTTCGCCTACTTCAATGGCATGTACCTCGATAAGAGTATCGGTATTTCTACATTTAGAGTTTTGGCATCCTTGGGTATTTTTCTTATGCAATGCACCACAATGTTTACACAGATACATCAACTCCATTTTATTGCCATCATACTCTTCGTTGTAAAGCTTATGGGTAAAAAGCCAAGCACTCTGAGCCATGGGGTCTATCTTTTGATAATCCCTGCGCGATTCGTTAAAGGCATACACACCCACGCCGTTTTCACTTACAGGGTCTCTATCAAATAGTCCCTCATGGTAATGCTGACCGCATGTACGGCAAATCTTTACATCAAATTTCAAACTTTTTGTATCACTTTTTTTGGTAAAGTGAAGGGTTGGACTTTGCGCATCTTCATAGCTAAGCGTGGCTTCATTAAGCCCTTTGACAAAATAGTGAAGCTTAGGACGAATGACTGGCTCATTATCAAAGCGTACAATGGCACCAAGGGTGAGATAAGAGAGTAACTCGGCTTCAAGTACTTTTTCACTAGCACTTTTGCGGTCGCCAATCGTTCGGATACGCTTAAATCCTTCACTTGGAATCTTGGGTGTTGAAAATTCATTTTCGATTTGGCGTATGTATTCGCTGTGTGCCAATATATAGCCACACTTATCGATATTTTTACCCATTGACGGAGGCTCTATACCTGTTAATTCTACTGCTAGACCCAGTAAAGTATCGCTGATTTCATCGACTTCTTCTTGGAGATGAAACGCTCTTGCTTCTTGCAATATCTCCTCAGCCAAATCAAGGGCTCGTGAGGGCAATTTAGAGGTGATAAATGCATCGATTTCGCGCTCTTTATACTCTTCTTCCACCACTTCAATACTTGCATCAGTGACACCAAAAAGTTTACTTGCAAACGTGCGGATTACTTTGCTGCTGTCTTTATTGGCAACGGTGGCTGAAGTGCCGATGCACTGAACGGTTGTAGGGAAAAGAGACTTTATGCGACGATTGAGACACGCGACTTCGCTTCCTAGAGCGCCGGTGTAAGTATGGACTTCATCGTAAACCATAAATTGTAACGTGGGTGTTTTAAACAATTCCAAGTCTTTATCGCGCAATAAAAGATACTCAAGTTGAGAATAGTTGGTTAAAAGAATTTGAGGTTTATTTTTTAAAATCTCTTCACGCGTAAAGCTCTCTTCAAACGGCAGAGGAATCTCTCCTGTTTTATTGAATGTATCCATCTCTTCTTGGGAATACTTACGGCTAATTTCAAGCTTTTGGCGGCTTGATGTGTTTTGATTGGTCTCACCTGTGTATCTTCCAAACGTCACACCCGTTCCTGCTAGCATAAAACGAAGTCGCTCTAACTGGTCATTGACCAGGGCATTCATAGGATAAACGATGATAGCCACCATACCATTTTGAGCACGATGCTTTAAACAATAATCAACGATAGGCAACAAAAAGCTCTCCGTTTTACCACTACCTGTACCCGTGGAAACGATAAGGTTTTTACCTGCATTGACCGCACGCAATGCCTTTTCTTGGTGTCTGTGTATGGCTTCAAAAGGGAAAACATCTTTGAGCACGGGGTGTAAGGCAAGCTCACTCTCCAAGTCTCGCATCTTGGCACCTTCAACAAAGGGCTTATTGAGGTAGATAAACGGACCTTTTGAAATGAGATTGGCATCGCCAGTTTGGAGTTTTTCATCAAACTGTTTTTTGATTCCTTCATCGACTAATGGAAAGTTTCCTTTGAGGTAGCGTCCGTATTGAGTGATGACATCTTTGCCAAATTGTACTGGATTTAAGCCCATGTGTGCCCTTTTTAGATTTCACTAAATATAAAATATTCAAGTGGCTTGTAATTTTTATTATCTGCTTCTTTTAGTGCTTCGATGTAGATAGTTCGAGCATTAGTCCCAAACGGTTGACCCCATACAGGAAGAGTATGCCCCATTTTTGTTAGCCATATTTCTGTTGCTAGTCGAGCCCACCTGCCATTTCCGTTTGGAAATGGATGAATATAGACTAGCTTATGATGCAGTCGTGTTGCCGTCTCTTTTATCTCCCACTGTTTTTCCCAATATTTAAGATCGTCGCACAACTGATAAAGAGAGGTTTGGATGTATGATGCATTTATGCCGATTGTAGTTTGAGTCGTTCGATATGTACCAGCCCAACTCCATACATCACCCAACATCACTTTATGAATCTCGCGCAAAAAAGGCTCGTCAAGTTGTTGCTTCTTGCGAGGTGAAAAATCAATCAAAAATTTCAAGTATGCTTTTGCGATATTGATACTTTCGGCATCGTCTAGCTCTTTTTTTGTAGTAATAATTTTAAGCTTAAGTCCCGATATATCATCTAGCGGTGTTTCGCCGTACTTATCAAAAGTTATTGCCATATTTTTGACCTAGGGAGTTTAGCCAATTGTGATTTGATTTGTTTGCGCAGGAGTGCTTGAGTTTTGCTTGATGGTTCTTGAAGCTCAAGCGCACTGGTATGAATCACTCTTGAGAGAATCATTTCAGTTTTATATTCGATTTGGGATGCAATCATTTTTGATGTGCTCATCTTTGGGCGCAAATTATCATCAAGTCCCAATGCCTCCATGATAGATTCAATTTTACCCACAGAGACATCACGAGCATCATATACACGCTTAACGGTTGCCACTCCAACTCTAGCACGCTTAGCAATACCCTCGTAGGAGATTGCCAATTGCGTTTTACGAAGATTAAGTTTTTGGACGATTTTATCGCGCAACATATTGTCTCCTTGGTATCAGATTTGATACTTTTATTATAGCAAAAATCGCTGCATCAAAACAACTAGTTGCTTTTTGATACCTTCATCGACTAAAGGAGTGTTTCCCTTGAGATAACGCCCGTATTGCGTGATGACATCTTTGCCAAATTGTACTGGATTTAAGCCCATGTATGCCCTTTATAAGGTTGTTTTATTTAATGTTTTATCTTTTAAGTTTTTATTTTTTTTCTTTTGGTGGTTCTGGCTTTTTAGTCTCGTTAGTATCTTGGTTAGATGAAACTATGCCATTAAAAGCTCTTTCTTTGTAAGAGCTTGATTTTGATTGTTCTTGCTTAGATTGATTTTCAGCCATAATGACTAACTCCTTTGGTTTTGATTGATATATTAAAGAGAGCGTAAATATTATACTCATAAGAATACCCATTGCAAAAGGTATATATTTTGTTTTATCCAAAATGCTTAGTTCTTTTATTTCTTCGCCTTTGCCACTTGTTTTTATAATCGACATCAACAACTTCTTGTTATATATAAAAATTAAAAGTATTAGTAAAATAGTTATTGCAAACATGACAATGGCGATGATAGAAGTAATAAACATAACTTCAGATATTTCCTTATCACTTTGAAAAATAGCAATGTAAAATCCAAGTGCTGCAGTTGAAAGACCTAAAACCGTTTTATCATGCTCTAATTCATTTTGAAAAAATGCTTGAAGTGAAGCTTTATAAAGCTCTTCCTCTTTTTTTGATGGCTCCATAGATATCCTTATTCCCAAAACCTATGCATTAATTCTTGGTTACTTTCATCTTTTATCAGTTTTTTATTGTCAAGAGTTTTTTCAACTTTTTGAATTAAGCCTTTATCGCGCCATATATCAAATAAATCGTGTCCACTTGCCTTGGTAACACTTGTGTTTAACTCTTTTAAAATCATATTATCAATTTTAAATGCAAAAATCTTTTTATTCTCTGGTCTATAAAAAAAGTGAAATTCATTTAAAGTACTACTTTTTGTGTATCGAATACAATAAAGCCCTTCACGAGTTGTGGAAAATTCAATCAAAGAAATTTTTGAGCCACTTGCAAATTCAATCCCCACCAAGTAGCTAATTTTTCATTGTAGCTATTTTTTACTTTAAAAAAATCATTCTCATTTTGCTTTCGCGTTG
>SAAR01000113.1 GCA_009916335.1 Erysipelotrichia bacterium
ATGCTGCTATCGCAACTCAAAATATTGTGGAAAAAACAAAATTGAAAGCTACAAACACTGCTGTTCTATACGACATTGAGAATGTGCGAGAATTCGCTGATTTAAAAAGAATTATTGAGTTAGTAAACGAGATAACTGATGGAAAACCATTTTTCAATGCGGCATATACAGACTGGAGCAACCCAGCAATGGAGCAAAAAAGAATATTGCTTCAGGCAAATGGTGTAATTCCACACCAAGTGATAACTTACGGTGGTACAGTTTACAAGAATTCTGCTGACATTGCTTTGTGTGTTGATGCAATGGAGCTTTTGATTGATCCTGATATTGAGAATTTTATATTAATAACTGGTGATGGTGGTTTTACAAGTTTAATAACAAAATTGAAAAAGCATAAACGCCATATTGAGGTAATATCTGTATCTGCTGCTTTTTCTAAGATGATAAATGGCTACGCAGATAAAGTTCACATAATATCAGACAATAAAGATCAAGAAGAAGTCAGTAAAATCAGACATCCAAATGACTTTAGTATGGAAGCTAGTAAATCGTATTTTAAAGCGATATGGGCAATTTCAAAGAGTGTTTCTGAAATAGACGAAGCGTTAACTTTGATTTTTAAAAATGCTTCAGTTAGGGCTCAAATAAAAACGCTGGGGCTTAAAATGATAATTCTTGAAAATGCACTAAAAATGAATTGTCATGTCCAACATGCAAAAAAAGTAAGAGACGTTATTTTGGCAGCATTAAAAACTAGACAATATAAAATAATTCAAAAACCACATGAGGGCGCCATCATAATCCACAAAAATATCGAGGCAGAAATCAATATGGGAGAATATGGTGAAAATTTTACTGGTGAAATAACAAGAGAAAATATTTGCGAATACTTAAGCAGAAAGGGATATACAATATCAAAGGGTGGTGGTAGTGCAGAGATCGTGAAATATATTGCAAGTAATTACACAAAAATAACCTTACAGCAGAAAGAAAATTTTATTAATGAAATTGTGAAAAACACCAAAAAGCGAAGAATATATGTGGAATCAATAGTCAACTTGATGTCTTATTACGGCTTATCAAGTAGCATAAGCGACACCACTCCTTTTACTTTATGTAAAAAAATCAGAGACAGCATTGGAAAAAAAGATGATTACTTTTTATTAAATGTTCTGATTGAAGAATTATTTTATTGGAATATCAAAACCATAAAAATGAGTAACAATGATGAAAAAAAATATCGAAATAAATTAAAGAATGTGAAGAAAGCAAAATAAAATACCACATTACTGAAAAGGACTGAAAATGTACTCTATAACTCCCTCTGATCTTGAGAAGATTTCCGATGTAGATGTATCTTTTGGCACGACAATGTTGCTTCCGAAAGAAAAAGATATTCCGGAGGATTTTAAAGATTACGGCAAAAACGAGATTTATTTCAAAATCGTCAATTCGCTTTTTTATGGCTTCACGCCCCCTGATGCGGATATTGAGTTTAAAGACGGTTTTGATCCCAACAAAGTTTTACGCGTTGTTCGAGCTCATTTGGCGTCTTGGGAGCCCAAACATCAACATAAAACAGCCGGTGTCGCGTATATGCTAAAAAGCATGTGTACAATTATGCCGAAAGAAAAATTTGGGAGGACACTTGATAAACAATGAGCGTAGAATTTTTCTAAGCATTTACCCAGATGCAGAAATTGAAATCGTTAAAAAAAGCGCAGGAAGAATTTTAACCGTAAATGGATTTTCAGCGTTAAACCTCGATGATAAGGGTATAAATTCGGATTTGATTTTGTCGTCAATGAAAAGAGCATATTTGGTGAATAAAAAGAAATAGTGCGTGAAATTGTAAAAAAGAAAGCATTTGATACTTACGTTGAAGATTGATTAGACAGGATTAAATACTTTAAATCCCTCGGAGATAGTTTTTGGATTATCTCTTGAAATTCTCCCATGCTTTCAAATAAAAAGTTGAGAGAAGAGTCTATCTTCTCGCTATCAAGTTGTTTTACATGTAATCTAAATTCATTCATGAAAAGATCATCAGCTCCGATCATACAAAGATTTTTCTTGATACGACTTTTTTGAGTTCGGCATGAATCAGAGCATGTATTTGATCTCCCACTTTTTGTTCTATAGTGAGCACCGCAAACATGACATATGTGTTCTGATTTTGGTACCAGAGTCATTGTGAATGCACCAAACTTAGAAGTAATTTGGCTATTGCTAAGTGAACTAATGATTATAGGCTCAGAAAGAATAGGGTGGTTTTTTTGATCCAATGTGTACGCAATTAGTTGTTCATCATGGGTATCAAGAGCATAGCCAATCTCCGTTAAAATCAGCATTCAAACTCATTTATTGTCATCATCATCTTTTTCTTCTTTTCTTGGAATAAGAGTCTTAAAAAGCAAATTAACAAAGCATATTAAAAAAAATGCTCCAATAGCAAAACAAATGATCCCTGGTATCGCAAATGATATTTTTTCAAGAATCGAGGCATATTCAAGCGCTTCAATTTTTAAGTAAAAGATAAATGCGATGATAAAAGTGACCAGAGAACCTACACCATAGGTTATCAAAGCAGGTTTATTTGCATCCATTATATCGCTCCTAGTTATGGTAAAAACATTGACACGTCCCACGTCTGTGGAAAAAATTGGTCTGAGCATCGAGCTTGAACTCTACCGTCGCCGTATGGATGAATAACAAGGACGGAAGAAATATTCTCTACTTTACAAGAATCCGATAGCTCTTCAATGTTTTTGTAAACCTTCGATGCATCTTTCACGGATCGAATTGAGCCGAAGTTGGTAAACATTGCTCTATCAATTGTGTAAATGATTGCAAAGATCCCAAATACTACTAGCGAGAGAAAGAAGAGTTTTTTGAGCATATGTATCCTTTTAGAAATTTAGATTATAGCGTTTTGAAAATAATAATTTGAAAAAAGAGAACTATTTTACTCTGCTACGACGGTTATTTTAAATCCTCTAGTGAATATCGTTTTGCATTGTATCTTTTACCTTTTTTTGTGAGCACGGAATTTTGGGCTTTTGAAACAGCTGCCTTAAAATTTGGGTCTACATCTTCTTTTTTTATCTCGCTGGACGATGATATTTGAGTGTAAATCAAACCAAAAATTGACAAACAGAAGCCTGCACCGGCAGCCCACATAGATAGAGTCTGAACTTCAGCAGGCATTTTAGCTATTGCAAATGGCATAACAGTTGGGATAGTAATTGCCATCACAAATAATCCAAAAGACGCAAGAATGGAGACAACTATCATTTCAGATATTTGAGCATGATCATTTGTTTCGTCACACTTTCTCATTTTTGATCCTTTTCAAAACTTAGCCTAGAAATGAACTTTTCGAATCTTGCAAACATGATATTTTCCTTTTAATATATTTTTTTACTGTTAAAAACTCTCAATCTTCGAACACGAAGATTCTGCAATTAAAGCATTGTTTGAATGCTCCCCTACTCCCTTCATCAAATCTAAGATGGTTTTCATGAAATCTGGATGGTGCTTGTCAGGGTTACTTTTTAGTCTTTTTGTCCATCGTTCAATAAAGAAGATAGGTGTTTGAATTGCACGATTTGTCGTGCAATTCAATGTATCACCCCAGATAACCGTGGCTGAAACACCAAGCAGACTAAGTTGTATATAGGTCATATCGGCGCATAACGCATCAATATCTTTTGCTTCAACATACAGCTGACACGAATGATTTAGTCCATTTTCAATAAAAATTTTAATAAGTGCAATAATCATCGATCCAGATCCGCAAGCTGGTTCACTGAGTGTTACGTACTCTTTTTGTTCGAGGTGTTGAATAAGATCGCTTGCGCTCATGGCAGCGGTAAGCTCGCTGATAGACAAAGGTGTAAAAAATTGACCTTTATAACTTGAGCCCAAATCGTTGCTCATAAACGATTCTCCAAGGAAATCATGCGGATCCTTTTCAAGCGCTTGCACTAGCACAGCAAGCATCCTTGGAAATATGCCTTGTTCTTTTTTATCGTAGCGCAACATGATTGATTTGTACTCGTCCTCAAATTGGTAATTATAAAAAGGGCTCGATAAACTAATTGCAACCGCACGACAAAAGTCTCGAAAGACCTCAATTGTGTGGTACTTGTAGCCGTACTGGTTTAAAAGACGGTTAAATTCCGCTAGATACTGATTCATGGTAGGTCCTTAGATATACAATATGTTATAATCCTAAAAATTTACTCATCTTGGAAAGGAACAAATGATCCAACTATCACCAGTGGTTTTAGCACTTGGTATTAATCTCTATTTTGAATCATTTAGAAGCGACAACCCTAAAAAAAGACGATTACCGCTTGTAATAACACTTCTTGGACTTATAGGAAGTGTTGTGCTTTTTGTTGATGAATACACAAATCTTTAATTGTTTCCATTATAAAGAACAATACACTTCTCTTTAGAAAAACCATTTGCCCAACTTTTTGCTCCGACGAGTTTAGTGCTATATGCTTTTTGAGCATTATCACAAGTTTGTTGAGTTTGATTAAGTGCCTTTTCTAAAGCACCGTTTGTTTGAAGTATCTCAGCATATTTAACAATCAAATCGATATCACCATTTTTTGCATGTTCAATTTCGTTGTTTTGAGCATTGGTATTTATCTCATCGACTTTTGATTGGTAAAATTGACTTTTTGTTAAATCTTTTGCCATATCGCTCAAACCGTTTCTATAGGCTTGTGTTAAAACATTGTATGGAAGTGTTGAGTTGCTTGGTGTTGTTATGAGATAGACTTCAAGAGCTTCGGCGTCAGTTTTAGAATTAAGTGGTAACAACCCAAGGTTAATAGCCTCGCCAAAATCCTTGTTTTTTACAACTTTAACCCCTAATGCATCTGCCGCAACGGGGGCGTCTTTTATATGCTTTTTTAAAGTTTGAATATCCGTGTTGCCAGCCACCTCTTTAAGGATTTTGCCATCGTATAGTATTCCTCCAAACACAAGAAAACAAAAGCCCAAAAAATATAAAAACATAGCCACATCACCATGTTTAAAAGCCATCACATAACCGACAAGTGGTAAAGCCAAACCGAACAAAAAAATAAGTTCTGCATATGGTTGACAAAATAATAAAAACTCTAACATTTTAATTCCTTGTTAATTTTTTAAACAGCCTCTTTATTTTTAGAGGCAAACTATTGGTCATCACAATATAGCTTTGAGATTTTTCATTATCACGCGGCCATCATCGCTGGCAAAAACGACATGATGTTCGCCCAGACAAGAGCTTGAGCAACTTTTGGAGATACACTATTTCCAACCATTCGAACTTGTTGCTCTTTTGTAAGCGGTTTACCTGTAATTGTTTTGTCGATAATGTAATCTTCCGGAAATCCTTGTGCGCTGAAAAGTTCACGAGGCGTTAGCATACGGAGCGTGATATCAATAATTTGATATTTTGAGCCGTTGATTGAGATGATTCCCATTAAGCTGTCTTGATCATCTACCGATGTAAACTCACGTAGGAACTCCCTTACGGCATCGATACGCGCTTTTGTAGCCTTGTCCCAAAAAAGACCTGTTACGGCGTCATATTCGACATTGTTTACATACGTTTCTAAGCTACTTTTTGTACCTAGGCGGCTATGTACAAAAGTCTGCGCGTATTCGTCGCTTTGAATAGTGTTGAAGGATTCTTTGCCGTCACTCAAAACCGTTTCTACGATACCCTGATGTGTTCCTTCCGCCGTAATCGTATGTGCAGGTTCTTTTACAGAATACCCGTAATTGCAACCGCGAAATTTAACGGCGTGAACCGTCGATAATGAGCATTTTCCGTTTCCGGCTGTTGTGATTGCCCCGATCGGATCATTCACATCACTACCGATTGATTTATTAAAATCCCTTACGACATAAGGTAACTCGACCAGTTCCGGCAATACCAGTGAATGTCGCATTCCACCTGCGGTGATTACCGACAACGGGTTATCCACACGCTGTCCTCTACCGTCCACGATATTATCACCGTTTTCGTCTTTTCTCTCGCCAAAGTAGGTACTGATATAAGGAGCTAGCATCAAGGAACCGAGGGCATTATGATCGACGGTCGTAATCGCACCAATCGGAGCTTTAATAGAGCTCGCATATCCGCCTCGTGGTCCACCGTAGCCTTTAACTACCCAAGGAGCTTTGATGATGCGTTCGACACAAGGAAATACGATACCTGTACCAAGCTTTGTCGTAATTGTGTGAAGAGGCTCATTTGCGCTTTGTCCCCTAAACTCGCCCTTTTTATTTTCTTTGTGGTTTACCGTAACCAAAAACGGCTCCGGGTCATTGATAACGAACTTTTGCAAACCTTTTCCAATACGTCTTAAGGTTGAATCATGCAAGGGGCGTTTGATGCGCAATCCTTTAACATCTTTTTCTGTTTTAGACATAAAGATTGAATATGACGGCTGTGTAAAATCTAAAATCTTATGGACACCGATCCAAGGCATTTGTCCCGCCTTGAGTTTTTTCGGGCTCCCGTGTGTTGCCTTCGGCCAAACGATTGGATGCCCATCTTTGCGTGCGATCATAAAGAGACGTTCGCGGATTGTCGGTGCGCCATAATCACATGCTTTCAGCAACCTATGTTCAACCTTGTAGCCCAGACCTTTAAAGAGTTTTTCCTCGTCATAATCGTCCAACAAGAACGTCGAGAGAAATTCTCTAATTTCCGGTAGCGTTGCGCTGTCTCTTGGAAGCCCGGTAGTAAGGCATTGAATAAATGCCTTGAACGTTTCGCCTTTTTTGGTTTTATCGGCGATGTATTCGCCTTTTTTATTAATAATAACGGGCGACCAGTCCAAAAATTCCTTGACATTTTCCAAGAAGAAAAGCTCTAAATCCGTAGATAAGGCATATCCCAATGCTACCCACGCAAGCCCTCTGACACGCGTTGCCTTATTTGTTCCTTGTGCGGCACACTTCGTACCTTTTTTTGCGAATTTTAGAGATTTATCATGCTCTCCGTGACGATCTAACACAGTGCCTTTTGCATTGCAATGCCAAGTGCAGTCTGGCGAAAACCATGCAACGACCTTTTTCCCTCTTACAACGTTTTTAGGATGGTGTTCAAACACGTCAACATCTAAGTGTATCGTTTGAAGATGGTTTGCCGCGTGCATTGATAAAGCAATTTCATCATGATTAATCGCAATGTCAGGATCACGGCCGATTGCTTGTTTTATGCCAGTGCTTGCACCGCCGCCGCCCGCGAAGAAGTCGATAAACATATACTCTCGATCGTTAAAAAGGTAATTACTCATTGAAAGCTGAGTTTTTGCGTTAATGGCGCCTTTGTCTGACAAAATAGGATGTGTTGATCTACTCATTTTTCTCTCCCTAAAACTCTATAATAGCTTTTATTCTTGGCTTGTCCGTTAAAGCCTTTTTCGAGATATCCCATCTGAAGAGGAGTGATATAGCCTCTCTCTTTCCAGAATTCGTAAACACTCATGTGATATGAACTCGCGGTTGTGAACTCTTTTTTTGCCTTACATGTAAGAATGTCGTAAAAGGCTGTTTTTATAGGTGCTTTGATGCGTTTCTTAGGCATAAGTGATCCTCCTAAAACGAATTTTCACGCGATAAAATGATCTGCGCAACACACTCGCCATTCATACACTTAGTGCTTTCAATCTCACCTTTTTTACGTTTGATACGCATGAAATCTAATGATGAATCAGCTTGCATTTCTGCAAGGCTCGCTATGTGGCTTCTGTTCCAATCAACGAGAAGATGAAGCGCAAGTTCACATTCCTCTTTCGTGCCTTTTGCACACTCAACATACGCAACATGCTCTTCAATTTTAAATAGGTCCATTAACGCACTAGGAGTGATTGATTTATCTTCAAAATATCTTGCCCACGAGCTTTTTGTGTAAGCACCAAGCGTGTCACACCTATTTAAAAATTCTTCGGTACTCATGTCCTGTCCACCAGAGAGATAGACTTGCAAGAATAGCGCTGAATCTGACCACGTTACAGCGCGTACTCGATATAAGTCTTGGAGGAGATCTTTCTCGACAAAAGGTTTTCGATTGAGCCACAGGCGTAAGTATTTATCACTTTGAATAAGCGTGCCTGATTTTATGAGCGCTTGCATTTGAGAGAGAAGATCCGATCTCTCAATAAATGGAAAATCAGAATAATTTGGCAAAGATAATGAAGTTTCAACTTTTTTTACACTAGATGGTATAACCATCGTAGAAGATCGTGGGAGAAAATCGAAAATGTCAGTTTGAGTATGTGCATTCATTGTTAACACTACCTGTCAATGTTGATCGTTACAAAGATCAAGAACTGCTTTGAGCTCTTTTTTGATAATTGAGATATCTAGCATGTGTGACTCCATAATTTTTCAATGGCAAATTATGGCACAATACGCCTAACGTGTCAATACAATTTTAAACATTTTTTGAAAAATAATTTTATTGACAAAATAATTGAATTTGTAATATAATCTCTTATCATTTTTTTGATAGTCAATTATTTATTGATTCACCCCACTGCGTATGTAGTGAGGCAAGGTGTCTTTGCAGATTCCTTTGGAAGCAAGTTCCATAAAAGAGGGTTAGCCCATGTACCTATGGCCTACGAGCTATAAGGGTTCAATACTTCTAGTATTGATTTAAAACTACATACCTTTAATTAGGTATCTTCAAAAAAATAATACTCCACTCACAACTTACCAATATTCGATAGATTTTAATTTTTCTCAACAAAGTGCTACGTCATTTTGATACGAATTTTGAAAGATATCTTCATGTGAACAAAATCCCCAAAGAGGGCATATCCTTATGCTCCTGCGGAGATAAATTGTGCTTCCTGTAGGGCTTTTTGCCTAAGAATGTAGCTGGAAACTACATATCATGAAACAAAATCTCACACAATCATAGTCAACCAAACGGTTATTCCAAAATCGTGCTATGTGCAAATGAGGTATTTTTGTTTGAAAGGAGGTGTGGAAAATGAGTAAAAGATTAAAAGTTGAGTTTAAGGCATTTGGAATCAAAGTCGTAATTGTTATTGAAATAGTCTAGCCCACTGTTTCATAACCCCTTGTCCGAAAGGATAAGGTTTTCTTTGATTCCAAAGTCTAAGTGCAATTCTAGCACACGACTCATAGGAATTCAAGAGGGATTCGTCTTCATTTTGAATACGATTTAGGCTTCTCTCTTTTCGTTGCTTCATCTGAAGCTAACCCATATGGGACATAATAATCCCAATGGGATAGCTATGTTCCTGAACATTGTAAAGGAATTAAAATGGAAGCAGTATTTCTAATATATTGTTTTTCTCTAATGGCTTTCATTGTTGGTATTTTATATATCAGTGGAGCCGGTGAAACGCTATATTTGCTTGTATACACAAGCCCAAAATCAAAAAAACTTGGAAAAGTTATTTTTGGTATAGGTCAATCAATTATCGCGGCAATCATTGTTGCGATCATAGTACCTACGGCTCCATTTACATTGGATCTTGTAGTCAGATATGTATTTCTTGTGATAATTGGTTTGATAATGATATGGTCTGGTTCTGAGTTAGAAGAAAAATAATTACTAAAAAGGAGATCGTATGGATACGCTTATAGTGGGGTTAGCAATAATTGCCATGTTTAGTGGAATCCTTGCTCTAGGCAAAGTTCAAAATGAACAGAGAAAGAAAGAAGTTATTTCTTCTCATGTTTAATTTTGCCTAATGCCAGCGTGCTTGCAAAAGCAGCAACAACCAATAGAGCAATAAATAGATAATTGAACATTGTTTACTCCTTTTGAAATTTTACATGTAGCAGTATAGCACATTTTGATTTCAAAAAAATAGAGAAAACGGTGTCTAGTTCCCTTAAAAGGGTAAAAATAATTTAATGGCTGCACTAAGCCGATATGAGAGTAATCTCAGTTGTATCGGCTTACCAGCCATACCTCTGTATTTTCTCCTGTCGGTTTAATGGAGCCATTAAAAATCCAAAAAATCACGTTTTATTCAATATGGACATATGTGCGACTTGTTGAACAGTTAAAAGTTGTTCTAACTCCGTATTTACGGGGTTAAACTAATAATTTGAAGAGTGGAATGAAGGCGTAACGTCC
>SAAR01000603.1 GCA_009916335.1 Erysipelotrichia bacterium
AACTTTTAGAAAGTGGCGAGATGACAATATAAAGGCGTATGACGAAGCTAAAAGCATTGCTAGGGGAAATCTATTAGAACTAGCTGAAAGTGCCTTAGCAAGCAAACTGACGGTCAGAACGCTAAAAGAAACAGAGACAATATATGACGCTGACGGAAACGTTGAAAAAGTAAAGGTTAAAGAAAAAGAGCTGGACAAAGATAGCTTAGTAGCAATGATGGTTGCTAAGGCCGGAAACCCTGAACTTTATAACCCTACTGAATGGCGGAGATTACAACAAGAAGAATCAAGCGCTCATGACCTTAAAGCAAAAATCGAAGAACTTGATGACTATAAACTAAGTAATTATAAAACACCAGAAATTAAAGTTCCAGAGGGGTTTGAATAGATGTATTACATGAATCAAATGTTAGCTTATAATAAAGAGCATGGCATAGAACTTAACAAATATATGCGTAAAACTATTAAAAAGCAAATCAGAATTCATGAGAAATATATTTATCGTTATGATAGAGTTACTCAAGCTATCGAGTGGATAGAGGATAATTTTTACCTTACTACTGGTAATTTAATGAAAATCAAGCTACACCCTACGCAAAAATATTGGTATGAGTTAATGCTTGGCTATGATATGATTGACGAAAAAGGTGTACAAGTCAATTTAATCAATGAAATTTTTCTTAATTTAGGACGTGGTTCTGGTAAGTCAAGTTTAATGGCTACGCGCGTGCTTAACTGGATGATTTTAGGCGGACAATATGGAGGCGAGAGCTTAGTTATTGCATATGATAATACACAGGCTAGACACGTATTTGACCAAGTACGGAATCAAACGGAAGCAAGCGACACTTTAAGGGTGTACAACGAAAACAAGATTTTCAAGAGTACAAAACAAGGGCTAGAATTTACTTCTTTTAAAACAACTTTCAAAAAGCAAACAAATGATACTTTGAGGGCGCAAGGTGGTAATAGTTCCCTTAATATATTTGATGAAGTTCATACGTATGGCGAAGATATAACAGAATCAGTTAATAAAGGTTCACGACAAAAACAAGACAACTGGCAAAGTATTTATATCACTTCTGGTGGACTTAAACGAGATGGGCTTTATGATAAACTTGTTGAACGCTTCAAGTCAGAAGAAGAATTTTACAATGATAGGTCATTCGGCTTACTTTACATGCTAGAAAATCATGAGCAGGTCAAAGATAAAAAGAATTGGACTATGGCATTACCTCTTATTGGCAATGTTCCTAAGTGGTCAGGAGTTATTGAAGAGTACGAGCTTGCGCAAGGAGACCCAGCGTTACAGAATAAGTTCTTAGCGTTTAATATGGGCTTACCTATGCAGGATACAGCTTACTACTTCACTCCACAAGATACTAAACTAACAGACTTTAATTTATCTGTGTTTAACAAAAATAGAACTTATGTCGGAATTGACTTGTCCTTAATTGGCGATTTAACCGCTGTGTCGTTCGTTTGTGAGTTAGAGGGTAAAACTTACAGCCATACACTTACCTTCTCTGTACGGTCGCAATATGAGCAACTAGACACAGAACAACAAGAGCTATGGACTGAATTCGTTGACAGAGGCGAACTAATCTTACTTGATACGGAATACATCAATGTAAATGACTTGATACCGTATATTAATGACTTTAGAAGTAAGACAGGGTGCAGACTTAGAAAAATCGGTTATGACCCAGCACGATACGAAATTTTAAAAGGCCTGATTGAGCGTTATTTCTTTGATAAAGACGGAGATAACCAAAGAGCAATTCGACAAGGTTTCTCAATGAATGACTATATTAAGCTATTAAAATCTAAGTTAGTGGAAAATAAACTTATCCATAATCAAAAAGTCATGCAGTGGGCTTTAAATAATACTGCTGTTAAAATCGGACAAAGTGGGGATTATATGTA
>SAAR01000114.1 GCA_009916335.1 Erysipelotrichia bacterium
AAGCCTATTAGCATTATTGGTGTTGAAGAAGGTGTTATTTTGGATGGGCTCGGCGTAGGAAGTGTTGTAACGGTTAAAAGTTCGTATGTTACCCTTAAAAACTTAACCATTCAAAATAGTGGAGAACGCTCTGATGTCCTTGATGCCGCCATCAATATGAATGGTGATACAACAACAGGGGCACTTGTTCAAAATGAAGTGAGTCATTGCAGAATTTTAGATTCTCTTTTGGGCATCAATATGGAAATAGTCAACCATTCACTCATTAAGAACAATTACATCACATCAAAGAATTATGAACTTGGACTTCGAGGCGATGGTATTAGATTATGGTATAGCAATGACAATGTCATTCAAAAAAACCATCTTTATAAGTCACGCGATATGGTCGTATGGTATTCACATGGTAATACTATTGAAGAAAATTTAGCAGAATACGGAAGATATTCACTTCATTTTATGTATGCAGGTAAAAATTATGTTTACAACAATATTTACCAATACAATTCAGTTGGTATCTTTTTTATGTATTCCAATGACACAATTGCAATAGGAAATGTTGTAAAGAATTCTCAAGGAGCTACTGGCATAGGTATTGGTCTTAAAGATGCATCAAACTTTACGATTGAAAATAATACAATTGTTTATAGCGCTCAAGGAATGTATATTGATCGTTCTCCTTTTGAGCCAGATTCTAATCTTTGGATTCGTAATAATAAATTTCTATTTAATTCTGAGGCACTGCATTTTCATTCTCTATGTGAAAATGGAATATTTGAAAGTAATATTATCAAAGGTAATATTGAAGATATTGTAAATGACTCACGTAGCAGTGAGAATTTTAAAAATGAATTTAAAAAAAATTATTGGGATAATTATGAAGGTTTTGATAAGAATGTGGATGGTTATGGGGATAACTCTTATCATGTTTATCAGTATGCTGATAAGTTATGGATGTACAACCCATCTGTAAAATTCTTTTACGGTTCACCCGTGATGACGTTATTAAATTTTTTGTCGAAATTGGCTCCATTTTCAGAACCAATTTTTTTACTAGAAGATAGAACACCTAAGTTTACAAACTAATTGGAGAAAAGATGGCATTACATGTAAAACAAGAAAGAAGAGAATTTATCCAATATTCTACGCTTGGTATTTTAGGTTTAGTCCTTGGTGCAGGTGTGATTGGAGCACCTTATCTTAAAGCACAAGAGACTCATTTACGTCCTCCTGGAGCCGTTGAAGAAGATAGATTTCTTTCACTTTGTATTAAATGTGGACAATGTTTACAAGTGTGCCCTTATCACTCTATTAAGTTAGCAGATTTTGCAAAAGGTTATGGTATGGGAACGCCTTACATTGAAGCAAGAGAGAGAGGATGTTACCTTTGTGGAGCGCTTCCATGTGTTTTGGCCTGTCCAACAGGAGCACTCGATCATCACGCTGAAAAACCTGAAGATGTAAAAATGGGAATAGCTGTTTTTGCATTTCCAGAGACATGCTTAGCTATAACAAGAACCATCGTGCCTAAAAATCAAATTGAGCGGATTTATTCTCACCCTCATACGCGAAACCTCGAAGAAGATATTCTAAAAAAGCTCTCAACGTTTGAAGGTAAAAACTGTACGATCTGTGCTGATATGTGTCCTCTTCCGAATCCTTTAAATGCTATTGAGATGATTGTAACTGAAGAAGGAATTAAAAAACCACAAATTAACGAAGGATGTGTTGGCTGTGGAGTATGTGAAGAACTGTGTCCTGCATCTTCTCCTTCCATTGTTATTAAACCCCGAGAAACATATGCAACATACTATGGGAAGGATCAAAAATGAAAAAGAATTCTTTTTTTTGCTTATTGGTTTTACTAATTTTTAATGCATGTTCAGACACAAAAGAAGAGAAGGCTAGCCCATCTGTCAAACAAAATATCGCACAACAAGCTGGGAAAATTGAAGTTGTCGAAAATAACAATTTTAAAGAACAAAAAGTCCAAGTCAAAAAAGATGATAGTAACGAAAGTAGAGTATTTTATTACGATTATCATCAAGAAGCAAAATCAAACTCGGAGTCAGATGAAGAAAAAAACTATACACCTCTTGGTGCTGCACTTAAAGTGAAAAGCCCCTATGAGCATGTTGAAGTAAGTATTTTAGTCAGTAAATTAAGTAAAAATTTTATGCTTAAATGCTCTGCTTGCCATGATGATTATGCAAACGGAATTATAGGTCCATCACTTTTAAATAAAGATAGCGAATACATTTTTAAAACTATTTCCAAATATAAAACAGGAGAAAAGCAAAATGTTTTAATGAAAGAGCTTGTTACTCAAATGAATAATAAAGATATCAAAGCATTAGCTGATGAAATTTATATGTTTAATCAAGAAGTTAAAAAATTAAAAGAGAGACAAAAATGAAAAATATTATCGTAGGAATAATCACTGCTGTGATTTTTGGATCCATGATTTATACTATCAGTCAAGGTACTGCATTTCAAGGTGGACATGCAGCTAAAATTATTGAGAATGTAGCAAAAATAGAATCTACAACATCTCAACCAAGAGTACAAGCGCCCATAGAAAAGAGTGATAGAGATATTGAAGCAGAGAAAATTAAAGCTATGAAAGACAAAGCAGGTAACGTTTCATCCTTCAAAGTCAGTGAAAATTACAAACGTAAATGTGCATCTTGCCATGGTGTTACTGGAGATGGGGCAGTTGGGCTTCCTCTATTTGGACAAAGTGCTGAACAAGTTTATGCTAAATTACTCGAATTTAAAAGTGGAAAAAGAGACAACCCAATTATGAAAGGTGCCATTTTGAATCTTAACGACAATGACTTTAAAGAACTTTCTACTGAAATTGGTGAATTTAAAGCAAGAGCCGAAGCAGCAAAATAACCAAAGGATATCATGTGAATAGTAAATACGAAGAACGAAAAACCATTGCAAAAACGTCATTTTTTTCTACATTTTTTGATGAAACAAGAGATGGGAAGAAGAAGTTAAGTATCCGTGCTATGAGATGGCTTGTTATTATTAGTATTCATCTTCTGTTTTTTTTATCATTTAAAGTTGACATACAAATACTTGAGGGAACGCTAAATGGATCACGTTTTTTAGGATTTCACCTGATTGATGTTTTTACGACATTGGAAGTTTTTGCAGCAACGTATCATATGCCCATTAATATGATTATTGGAACAGTGAGTATTTTAATTGTGTATTTGTTAATTGGTGGAAGAACATATTGTTCATGGGTATGTCCTTATGGCCTACTCAGTGAAATTGGCGAAAAAATCCATAGTACGCTTATTCAAAAAAAGATTATTAAAGAAAGAACATTTGATTATCGTGTTAAGTATATTTTCTGGGGAATTTTTTTAACGCTTGCTTTCACTAGTGGATATTTAGTATTTGAACTCTTTAATGTCGTAGGTATTTTGAGTCGATTCATAGCCTATGGCTGGAGTCTAGCTTTAGCATGGGTTGTTACTGTCTTTTTAATCGAAGTTTTTTTTGCACGAAGAGCATGGTGTAAATATATCTGTCCTATTGGAACAACCTATGGTTTTGTGGGTGTTATAAGTGCATCAAGAGTTGAATGGAATGATAATTGTGACCACTGTATGGTTTGTCATGATGTTTGTTTTGAAAGCCAAGTCTTAGAAATAACAAAAGCAAAATATGATAAACAACGTGAAGAATTGGGCATAAAAAAAGAGATTGTAGCAAGTGGCGATTGTACATTATGTGGGCGTTGTATTGATGTATGCCATGCTGATGCATTACAGTATACTTTTAGACTAAAGAACCTTATATGATAGAAATACATAATGTTAGCAAAAAATTTGGTAATGCCCTTTCGTTAGATAATTTAACGTTGACATTTAAAAAAGATGATTATGTTGCCCTTATGGGACCTAATGGAGCGGGTAAAACCACTCTTATTAGGCTTATATTAGGATATTATCATCCTAGTAGTGGAACTGTGCTTGTCAATGGGATGAATCCTATCCGGGAAAGAATACGTGTTTTACAAAATATTAGTTTTGTTCCACAACTTCCACCCCCTATTAAATTGAATTTGGATGAGCTCATCGATTATGCGTGTAAAAGTACAAAGATTGAAAGAGAAGCCATTCTCCATTTTGCTAAAGAAATGGAGTTTGATATAGAGCCTAATTTAAACAAATCATTTTTTAAATTAAGTGGCGGAATGAAACAAAAAATGTTAATATCAATCAGTTTGGCACGCCAAAGCGAGATCATTATTTATGATGAACCAACAGCAAATCTTGATCCAATAGCACGGGATAATTTCCATCGTTTATTACAAAATGAAATACGTGCTAAAACAGCATTATTTGTCACACATCGTATCGATGAGATGAAAGGATTAGTTAATCGTCAAATTTATATGGACTTAGGAAAGGTACTAACTGATGAAATTATTTAAGATCCTTTTCTATCTTCTAGTAGCAATTTTTATTAGTGGTTGTGACACTACAATTGATTTAAATCCCAGAAAAATTCATTGGGATCGTGATATGTGCGAACGATGTAAAATGGTTCTTAGTGATCGTAAATTTTCAGCACAAGTTATCAATCCTAATAATGGGAAAAAATATTTTTTTGATGATATTGGTTGCGTTATTTTATGGTTTAAAGAAAATAGTATTGAATGGAAAGAAACAGCAGTTATATGGGTTAATGATGCTAAAACTGCGGAGTGGATAGATGCACGAAAAGCATTTTATGATATTGAGAACATTACTCCTATGGCATATGGTTTTGGAGCACATGCAAAGAAAGAAGACATTAGAGAAGGTCAAGAAATAATTAATTTTGAAGAAGTGTCAAGAAGAGTTATTAAAATAGGAAAATAATGGCAAAAATAAATATATATTGTGTTTTATTTGTTTGGTTGGCACTTAGTATGATGCTAATAGTAGAGGTGTGTTACTTTTCATACAAATATACTTTAACACCAGAGAAAATGGTATCAAAAGAAGCCCTAAGTGCCATAGTGGGATTACCAGATATTGCTTTAGTCAATGAAGCACACTATGTACGTCATAGAAGCCTCAGTAGTGTGTTTTCTTATTTTAATGAATCCCCTGAGCTTTTAGAATATTTTCCTTCTACCTTTGTTTATAATTATGCTCCTTATATGCATCCTTCAAGGATAGAACATGTTTTTTAAGCCCAATTTATTATTCTTAAATTATGCTATACGCTCGCTTATGAGACGTTTTGGAAAAAGCTTTTTTATATTTTTTATCTTAGGTTTGCTTGTTTTTATGCTTGCCGCAGTTTTAATGATCGCAGATGCAATTAAATTGGAACTTAATTCTACCCTTAAAACCTTACCTCAGATAACCTTGCAGCGCTTTATAGCTGGCAAACAAAGCGATGTTCCTCTAGAGAGAGTTGAAACACTCTTAGATATAGAAGGAATTATGGCAGTAACACCTCGCATATGGGGATATTACTACTTTAAACCAGCAGGTGTCAACTTTTCCATTGTAGGTGTAGATGCGTATGAGGAGCAATATTCCTCCACTCTCTCTAGGCTCACAAAGCATTTTGATATAAAACTCCTTGAAAAAGAGAATGGCATGATCGTAGGGGAAGGTGTAAAAAAGATTTTGGAAGAAAATTACTATACTGATTTTTTTAACTTCATTACCAGTGAAGGAAAATGGCAACGTGTTCAGATTGCTGGTATTTTCCACTCCGATCTTGTATTAGAATCTAACGATCTCATTATTCTTCCCAAAAAACTTGCCTACACTATTTTTGGTATGGATGAACACAAAGCCACTGATATAATCGTTAAAGTTGCCAATATTAGAGAGGTTTCAACCATTGTGCAAAAAATCAATGAAAGATACCCCGACATGCGCGCTATTACGCAAGATGACATCAGGATAAGTTATCAGAATATCTTTGATTATAAAGGTGGCTTTTTTTTGACTCTTTTTACTATCTGTGGGTTTGCTTTTTTTATCATTATTTACGATAAAACAAGTGGTTTAAGCTCCGAAGAGAAGAGAGAAATTGGAATTTTAAAAGCCATTGGTTGGAGCAGTGATGACATTTTAAAAGAGAAATTTTATGAGAGCTTTACGCTTTCTTTAAGTGCATTTTTCTCAGGCATCACATTTGCACTTTTTTATGTATATGGCTTACAAGCACCCCTTCTGCGTAACCTTTTTATGGGTTATTCGGCATTAAAACCATCATTTTCTCTTCCCTTTAGTTTAGATGTGTCAATGCTTTTTTTACTTTTCTTGTTAAGTGTACCTATATATATAGCAGCAACTTTAATTCCTGCATGGAGAGCTTCTACTCTTGATGCTGATGAGGTGATGCGATGATAGTACTTCAAAACGTATATAAACAGTTTATGCAAGGCGATGAAGAAACTCATGCGTTAAAAAATATCTCCTTAGAGATAAAAAAAAGTGAATGTGTCGTCCTTAAAGGCTCTAGTGGTAGTGGAAAGAGTACCTTACTATCACTCATTGCAGGCTTGATGCAGCCCAATAGTGGAAAAATAAATATAGATGGCAAAGAGATTTCTAAAATACCTGAGTTATTTAGCGCGCAGTTAAGACGTAAAAAAATTGGCTTCATCTTCCAAAAATTTCATCTCATAGCTTATTTAACAGCTCTTGAGAATGTGGTAGCTCCCTTAATTCCCGAAGGTCTTTCCGTAAATATATTAGAAGAAAAAGCTAAAGTTGCTATGAAACAATGCGATATTGCACATAAAGCAAAGATGCGCATAAACCGTCTTTCAGGAGGAGAACAACAACGTGTTGCTATTGCAAGAGCTCTGGTCAATAATCCTTCCATCATTCTTGCTGATGAGCCAACTGCCAACCTCGATGAAAAGCTTTCACGGGAATTGATATCTTCTCTTCAAATACTTAAACAAAATGGTGTAACTTTACTAATAGCAACACACGATCCACTATTTTTTGATCTTCCTTTTGTTGATCGTGTTATTGAAATAAAAAACGGTGAACTTTTATGAGTTTAACACCTGAGATTATCGCTCTTTTAACCTTAGATATTATTTTTCTTTTCTTTGGCGTTATTGCTTTGCTTCTTTCTTTAAGATTAGCCCTCTATTGGAATAATGACAACAGTACGACTTTGCAGTACAATCTTACGAAACAAAGCTATCTTATATCGACAATCATTAAATACATTTTTATTCTTAAAATACCTTTATTAGCTTTTTTTATCTACACCTGCGATAAACTCTCAAACATTATTGTAGGAGCAATGTGTGCCAGTGGTGTTGTTAATTCTGTCGATTTTGGACTTTATTTAATACTCTTTAAACTCTTCAATATTTATCTTTTTGGTTTTTGGTTAGTGTTGCATGCTACAGATGTAAACTCTGAAAAATTACCCTATACAAAGTTAAAATTTATATTTTTTGTTTTGTTTTCCCTTCCTTTATTTGTAGAAATTGGGCTTGAAATAGCCTTTTTTGTAAATCTCAATATCAGCAAAATTGTTAGCTGTTGTGGTACACTTTTCTCAGCCGCCAGTAGTTCATATATCTCACTACTTTTTGTAGTGGATGAATTAGTGTGGGTAGGGTTATTTTATGGTTTTTTTACAATGAGTCTAATTGCTTTTTGGCTTAATCATAATGTGCTAATCCTTTTTTCCAATGCAATGTTTCTAATTTTTGCCATTATAGCTTTGATTGTTTTCTTTAGCCCCTATATCTACGAACTTCCAACACACCGCTGTCCATTTTGCCTTTTACAAAAAGACTATTATTATGTGGGATACCTACTTTATACCCTTCTTTTTTTGGGAACATTTTATGGAATGGCAGGAGCGGTGTTATCGTTTATTAATAAAAAGAAACAAGTACGTTTTTCGAAACTCTCTTTATACTTCAATGCACACTATGTTTTTATTGTGACACTTTATCCTATAGCTTATTTTATACGTAATGGAGTATGGCTTTGAACAAGAATGTCTTGATTGGAATTCTAATTGTATTCCCACTATTAATGCTTTGTGCTTTTTTGTACACGCTTCATCTTAAAAATCAACTGCCCACAGATATCGCCAATCATGAGCGAATTTCACTGGAATTTAAAAACAATACCGTGCAATGTCCACAATGCCATATGTACCTTGTAGGTAAAAAGTACACCGCTCAAATCATTACAAACGATCTAAAAACTCACTTTTTTGATGATATCGGATGCGCAATACTATGGCTAAAAGAACATAAAATAGAGCCAAAAATGATTACCTTTTGGGTATTTAGCAATGATACCGATCGCTATATCAATGCCTTCAAAGCTTCATATTCTTTAACAGATAATACGCCCATGCATTATGGTTTTGGAGCCTATCAAAATTGGGAAGAAGGTAGAATAAACTTTGAAGAAATGCGTCTTCGTATGCTTAGGGGTGAAAACATGAGTGACCCAAAAATTAGAAAACAACTACTAGGAAGTTAAAATGAAAAATTTATTGTTAATTGCTTTTCTTGATGTTAAAGAATCAGTAAGAGCACGTTGGTTTATTGTCTATACATTGGTTTTTGGAGGTCTAATTGCTCTCTTCTTTATAGCGGGTGTCACAGAATCACAAGTAATGGGATTTAGTGGGCTTAGTCGATTGCTACTAATGTATATACAAGTTACAATTGTTATTCTTCCTATTTTTATTCTTATTACTACAGTTCGCTCCATCTCAGGAGATAGAGACAATCATATATTAGAATACATGCTTTCATTCCCCATATCTTTACCTCAATATTACTGGGGAAAAATTATTGGAAGATTTATAACGGTTTTTTTACCTGTTTTCTTTTCAATGATTCTTGCATTAATTATTGGAATTATCAAAGGTGCTAATATCCCGTGGAATATTTTCTTACTTTATTCAGGATTACTATTTGCTCTGAGTGCAGCTTTTTTAGGCATCTCTTTTCTAATATCGTCTGTTGTTAAATCTTCAGAAGTTGCCTTAGGTCTTTCATTTTTTGTTTGGATTATTTTACTCGCTTTTATTGACATCGCTTTAATTAGTCTTATGATGAAGGAACGTTTAAGTGAAGAAATTATCATTGCTATTTCACTGATTAATCCAATGGAAATTTTTAGAGTGGCTGCTATCAGTCTCTTTGATCCAGAATTAACGGTAATGGGGCCTGTTGCTTTTTACATTTTAGATAATATTCAGATTTCACTATTTATTGTATTTTCTATTGTATATCCTATTCTTTTAGGACTTGGTTTTGCATTCTTTGGGTTCACTATATTTAAAAAAACTGATTTAGTCTAGGAGAAAAATAATGAGAAAACTATTTATTCTTGTTTTAGCAATTGGTGCTCTATTTGGAGCTAAAATGGAAATTACAAAAGATGCAACATGTCTTATACGAAAAATAAAAATCTACCAAGCGCCAGAATGGATTTCAACAATTCAAGTAAGAAGTGGTGAAATAATTTATTTTTCAAGTCCAAAATCTATGTTTGAATTCTACTTTGAACCATCTCGTTGGCCGGAATATCAAGTTAAACATGATGATGATATGCGCATCAGTGTAACCGACTATCAGACATTAGAAAAAATTCCAGCACGAGAAGCTTTTTATGTCTATGGGAGTAAGAAAACAAGTCCTGCGGGAGATGATTTACCTGCATTTTCAAGTAAAGAAAAAGCAGAAAAATATGCCAAGCAATACGAAGGAAGAAGAGTTCTTGATTTTTCACAAGTAACAAATGGACTTATCAACCTTTTAAATAATAGACTTCGTTAATATATTAGACTGGGAGAATGTATTCTTTTTCCCAGTTTAATTTTATATTTTTTAACTTAATTTTTTATTTCTAGAAACTCTTTTTTTTAATTTAACAATAAACTAACTAATGCTGAATCAAAATATTGTTCTTTTTCAAAATAAGATAAAACGATATAGGCTAACTAGGTTTCTTGACCTTATTATCACCTCTTTAGTGTGCAACCAATCCCCATTCTAGGAATTTACTTAAAAGTTTAAGCATAACCAAACCCTCTTTTTCATGATAAACCATACTGCTATAATCCCATATTAGGTATTCTA
>SAAR01000115.1 GCA_009916335.1 Erysipelotrichia bacterium
GAATACTTTTTAAACTTGCTTTTAAGGTTCAACTGAACCAAATAGCTCACCAAAGCAATTCCAATAAATATTATCCACGAACTTGGTATCATCATATCTTTATTTCTTTTTAGTTACTACAAAAAGAAGAAGCAAATAGTTTGCCAAAACTATATAAAAAAACAAGAGACTGTACGCAGCCTCTTGTTTTTTTAATGAGAATTAGTATTTTACTTATTCTTCAGTATATCGTTCAATGGTTTGTTCTCTGTCAGGACCAACTGAAACAATCTTAATTTCAACGCCGAGCTGCTCTTCCAGAAATGATAAATATGCATTGAATTCTTCAGGGAATTCGTCTTCGCTCTGCATTTTCGTCATATCGGTTTGCCAACCGGGAATATCTACATAAACCGGTTCCACTTTCTCATTAATGTCGTATGGGAAATAATCAATCTCCTCACCATTCACGTTGTAGGCAACGCAGGCTCTGATTGTTTCAAATCCGTCGAGCACATCGCTTTTCATCATAATTAGTTTGGTAACTCCATTAATCATAATGGAATATTTTAAAGCAACCAAATCAATCCATCCACAACGACGCTTACGTCCGGTTACTGATCCGAATTCGTGCCCTAAAGTACAAATTTCATCTCCTGTCTTATCAAATAATTCAGTCGGGAAAGGACCGGAACCAACGCGCGTGCAATAGGCTTTAAAGATACCATATACTTCACCGATCTTATTAGGAGCAACTCCCAGACCTGTACAAGCACCCGCGCAAACCGTATTTGAGGAAGTAACAAAAGGATAAGAACCAAAATCAATATCCAACATGGTTCCTTGTGCTCCTTCGCACAATATACTTTTGCCTTGAATCAGTAAATTGTTGATTTCGTGTTCGCTATCCACAAACTTAAATTGCTTCAGATATTCAATTCCTTCGAGCCAGGCTTGTTCCAACTCGGTGAGGTCATATTTATAATTTAAGCTTTCTAAGGTTCGTTCGTGTTTAGCTTTCGCTGATTCATATTTTTGTTTAAAGTCACATAAAATGTCTCCTACGCGAACGCCATTACGACTAACCTTGTCGGTGTAAGTAGGGCCTATACCTTTTCCGGTAGTTCCAACTTTAGCATCACCTTTAGCAGCCTCATAAGCCTGATCAAGAATACGATGTGTGGGCAATATTAAATGTGCTTTTTTAGAAATGTGCAATCTGTCTTTTAAATTATGACCGGAAGCTTCCAAAGCTTCTGCTTCTGCTTTGAATAAAGCAGGATCAAGCACAACTCCATTGCCTATGATATTGACTTTATCACCTTGAAAAATTCCGGAAGGGATTGAACGGAGCACGTATTTCTGACCTTCGAACTCAAGCGTGTGACCGGCATTCGGACCACCCTGAAAACGCGCTACTACATCATACTTGGGAGTTAAGACATCTACAACCTTCCCTTTTCCTTCGTCACCCCACTGCAAACCTAATAGAACATCTACTTTCATTTCTCTTTCTTATTATTACTTGTTTTTTTTCTTTTATTACGCCTGTCACAATTGGCACAAAGGCCATATATATATAAGGAATAATGTGACAGATGAAAACGGTTCATTTTAGTACTCTCAATCGCATTTTGAAGCGTATCGTTTTTCATTTCTGAAACTTTTCCACACTGAGTACATATCAAATGATGATGTGTTTCACGATTATAAGACTTTTCATATTGCGAAGAGGTACCGAACTGATGCTTAATGACTAAGCGAGCATTTATCAAAAGTATAATCGTATTATACAGTGTAGCCCTGCTAACACGGAAATTCTCTTGATTCATCATTTGTGAATACAAAGAATCAATATCAAAATGCCCATCTATGGAATAAATGGTTTCTAGAATTGCATAACGTTCGGGGGTCTTACGATGTCCGTTCGCATTCAGATATTCGGTAAATATCTGCTTTACAGTATCCTTTACATTTTGATTCTCCATATAATAGACACAAACTTAATGCCAACAAAGTTAATTGTTTTTTATAGAAAGTAAGTTATAAAAAGAAGTTTTTTAGAAAGTCGATGCCACATCTCTTACTAATGTATAAAGATACTGTTCCCTTTCATCCTTTGAATTTTCAAGCTCTTCAACTAAACGGCAAACCTGAAAACATTGTTCTTCACTATGTTCCATAAACTTTCTGATTGCCAGTCCGGCAGCGTTACGCACATTGTAACTGCCGGCAAGGACGGCCGTCATCGCCTGGTCTAACAATTCATTGGCAGCAGAATCATCCATAGCTCCTTTCTTCATAAGCAAACGAGCGATAGTTAAGTAACCGCATATCTGCGTAAATTCATCCTCACTCGCAATCCAGTTCATAGATTTAGCAGGGGCGTAGGGTAAATGCTGAAATAAATTCATGCATGTGTGCTCGGCTATTTCTATATTATTAATATCATCAATCCAGATGTCTGCAATTTCAGGGAAGAAAGTATCGACCGGTTGTAATAAGCCGGCAAGGATTTTACACTCCCGAATATTTTCTTTCCATAAAGCTTGCGCTAGATCGTGATCTTTGGTATAGTTTGAAGCTATAGATTTCAAACGAGGAAGTTCCACACCAAAGTTCAATTTATAACTCAAACCTTTTTCACGCATGCTTGCAGACGCAACTCCGTTCATTGATAAACGGAGTTGTGTCTTTATATTTTTCAGTTCTTCTGCTAATTCCATGTATTTATTCATTTATCGCCGGCAAAGTAGAATAATCTCTGCTGTAGCGCAACATTTGTTCTGTATATCCTTCATTATAAGAGACCTGCACATCCTTTATTTTACCTTCTTTATCATATACGGGTAAATACTCCGGATTTACGAATCCTTTATAAGGTGCTAAGTTTAACGCTTTATACCTTTTAAGAACCTCATTATGAAGTACAGGGTCAACTTTAACAGCATAATTTTCAACCAACACTCTGGCTGTTTCAAAGTCGCCGGTAGATTTTATCCTCTGTATTTCTTTAAGTAATGCCCCAAAAAGATCACGCAACTTAGCATAGTCGTTGATTACAACATACGCCTTACCACTCTTGTTTACCAATTCAACAACTTTATTAGAAGCCCCTTTATCAAACACCCAACGTGCTATTAATTGCCTATTTCTCATATGAGACTCTTCAATATCTTTTCCGGGCACTATCCGTACCAATTGAGTCATCAAACCATTCATTAAGTAAGTATAGTATTCGGCCTTATATGCTTCTTCATCAGGAAGTAAACCAAGCTCAACCAATTTTTTATCAGCCATGTAATAAAGGCCAAACAGATCGGCACGGGCCTCTTCTATTGTTGAACCATAGGCTTTCAGCGCATCAGGATCCACCCCTGGCAATAATTTACCAGACCCATGTCCTAAACATTCATGCAAATCAGTATGCAGATTACCCGTCAAATCACCATACTTATCAATCAACTCCTTCTCCAAATTACTGAAAACAAACTCTTCATTAAAACCATTGCCGTGAGCAGCCTTATTATAAGCATCTGTAATATTACCTATAGTAACAGATTTGGAACCATGGTGATTTCTAATCCAGTTAGAATTAGGCAAATTAATGCCAATCGCAGTCGACGGATATAAATCACCCGCTAAAATGGCAGCTGTGATAACCTTAGCAGTTACTCCTTTTACTTCCTTCTTCTTATATTCTTGATTTACAGGAGAGTGATCTTCAAACCACTGTGCATTATTGCTGATAAGTTCTGTCCTACGGGTAGCCTCTAAATCTTTAAAATTAACAAGAGACTCCCAACTTGCTTTCATACCAAGAGGATCACCGTAAGTTTCAGTAAAACCGTTAACAAAATCAATTCGTGATTTTAAATCTTTAACCCACAATATGGCATACTCATCAAAAGTCTTTAAATCGCCCGATTGATAAAACTCTATTAGTTTTGAGATGACTGCTCTTTGCTCCTCATTCTCAGCTACAGATTTTGCTTTATCCAACCAGAATATGATTTTTTCAATAGCTCCATGATACAAACCACCCAACTTCCAGACTTTTTCAGTTATTACACCGTTATTCTTAACCAAACGACTATTCAAGCCATAAGCTACAGGATATTCATCTTTTGGATCTTTCATTTTAGCATAAAATTCTTCCGCTTCCGTCTGGGTAACTCCTTCATAGTAGTTACATGCCGATGTTAAAATGAGGTCTTCTCCATCTGACTGATTTACACGTTTCGACATTACATTTGGATCAAATATAATAGGGCGCAGCATGGCAAATAAATCTTCTGCAGTTTGTCCGATAGCTAAAGGCAATTTGTCGGGTTCCAAACTCAACATCTCCTTTTTCAAGAAGTCTTCAGAAAATTCAGGGGAAAATTTTTCTGAACCATAATGATGATGTATTCCATTTGAGAACCAAACTCTTTTCAGATAAACTTCCATGTTCTTAAAGTTCTTATCTGACTTATCACCTTTATAATTCACATATATGGCCTCAAGTGTTTTACGAATAGTCAGATTATACTTTCCATTTTGGTCAAAAAGTATATCTCGCCCTTGAAGTGCAGCTTGAGTAAGATAATACACCAACTCTTTTTGTTTCAACGATAATTTTTCAAAGCCAGGTACATCGTACCTCAATATTTGTAAATCAGCAAATTGTTCCACAGTATATTCTATTTTATCAGCTTCACTAATAGTACTCTTTGAACCGCCACAAGAAGCCAACATTGCGACAGCTGCCACAGAGATCAGATAATTCTTCATTTCCAAAATTAAACTAGGGTTATTAAACACGAAAAAGGAAATATCTCAAATTTATTGAGATAATTCCTTTTCATTAAGTTTTTTAGGATCCGCTTCTATTTATTCTTTTCCATAAATTTTCTACGGTAACCATTAGGCGTTTCACCTACATTCTTGTAGAATGCAGCATAAAAAGACTGACGATTTGCGAAGCCAACCAACGCACTGATTTCTTCTACATTTTTATCAGCATATCTTTTATCAGTCAGTAGATGCATAGCATCTTTTACTCTATACTCGTTAAGCAAACAAGAATAGTTCATGCCAAAACGAGAATTTACAACCGCCGAAAGATAACGAGTATTTGTCTGCAATTCTTTTGCTAAATCCTTTGCAGAGAAATCCGGATCTTTATACTTTTTCTGTACTACCACGATATTCAATATCTTGTCGTACAATTCATCTGCCAATTCAGGTCTGATCAAAGATCTGTAAGCAGCTTTTTTTTCTTTTTTCTCCCTTAAGTTATAAGGGCGCTTTTTAGGAGATTGCTCCTGTTTTTTGTTTTCTAAATCACTCATTGAATTAACTGGTTAGGTTTGTTTCTAAATAATACATTATCTAATGCATCTATTTGCTGTCACAAATTTCATACAATTATTTTAAATACACAACTTTATCGTATATATTTTTTCTAAAAAAAAGGTCAAAAACCTTGATTTATATCTTTATTCGATAAATAATAATACAAATTAACTTTTGCCATTAAAATTTCACAGTCTGAAGAATATCAGGAACCATTTCTGATTATCAGGGAATAAACGTAACTTTGGCACATAAAACATACAAATTATACATGAACTCTATTTTAAAGACATATTTCGGATATGACAACTTCCGTCCGCTACAAAAAGAAATTATTCAAAACATCGTTTCGAAAAAGGATGTTCTTGTTCTTATGCCTACAGGCGGCGGGAAATCGATATGCTATCAAATACCGGCATTAATGATGGATGGAACTGCCGTTGTGGTATCTCCACTTATCTCTTTAATGAAAGACCAGGTCAGAGCCTTACAAGCCAATGGAATAAAAGCAGGTGCCTTGAATAGCAGTAACAATGAAACCGAAAACATCCAAATCCGAAGAGCATGTATTACCGGAGAATTAAAACTCTTATATATATCGCCCGAAAGGTTAATTTATGAATTAGACTCATTATTAAGAGACATACAAATTTCTCTTTTTGCAATAGATGAAGCTCACTGTATATCACAATGGGGACATGACTTTCGCCCTGAATACACTCAATTAGATCTTTTAAAAAAGAATTATCCCAATATACCTATAATAGCGCTTACAGCCACAGCTGATAAAATAACTCAAGAAGACATTACTCGACAATTGAATTTAAATCATCCGAAAATATTTATTTCATCTTTTGATCGACCTAACCTTAGTTTAACAGTTAAAAGAGGATATCAGCAAAAAGAAAAAAATAAGTGCATCCTAGAATTTATTAATGAACACCCAAAAGAAAGTGGCATTATTTATTGCATGAGTAGGAGTAAAACTGAATCTGTTGCACAATTATTAATCAAACAAGGTCTTAACTGCGGAGTATACCACGCCGGACTATCTGCTGAACAGCGAAACAAAGCGCAAGAAGACTTTATAACAGATAAAACGCAGATAATCTGTGCAACAATTGCCTTTGGTATGGGAATAGATAAATCTAACGTCAGGTGGATAATACATTATAATATGCCTAAAAGCATAGAGAGCTTTTACCAGGAAATTGGTAGAGCCGGAAGAGACGGACTTCCCGGAGACACATTGTTATTTTACGCATTGGGTGATCTTATTTTGCTAAGCAAATTTGCAAATGAGAGTGGACAACAACAGATTAATCAGGAGAAGCTTGTACGAATGCAACAATATGCAGAATCTGACGTTTGTCGCAGAAGAATTTTACTCAGTTATTTTGGAGAAACAACACAGAAAGATTGTGGGAATTGTGATGTTTGCAAAAATCGCCCTGAAAAATTCGATGGAACTATCATAGTACAAAAAGCATTAAGTGCCATCATACGAACAGACCAAAAAATAAGAATTAAAACTTTAGTTGATATTTTGAGAGGAAACTACACTACAGAAATCGTTGAGAACAAATATAATGAGCTAAAAACATTCGCTGCAGGAAGAGATGTGCCTGCAAGAGATTGGCAAGATTATCTACTTCAAATGTTACATTTAGGATATTATGAAATAGCATATAATCAAAACAATGTATTAAAGATAACACAGAGTGGATGCAATGTGGTATATGGGAAAGAAAAGGCAAGCTTGATAGTGATTAACAATCGTAGCAACGAACATACAGCAAAAAGGAAAAAAGAAGTAATAAATAAAAAAGAAATTAGCTATGACAGAGAGACAGAAGACTCATCTTTATTCGAGACTTTACGGGCATTACGCAGAAAATTAGCTGACCAACAAGCCATACCTCCCTATATCGTTGTTTCAGACAAAGTTCTCAATAATATCTGCCAAATAAAACCTACTACATTAGAATCATTTGGAGCTATTAACGGAATTGGAGAATACAAAAAGGAAAGATACGGAAATGATTTTATTAATGCCATTAAACAGTTTATGAAATAAGTCCTATTTACATTCTTTGATTAAATCCTGTAAATCAGAGGCTGATATTCCTAATGATATAGCTTTATCAAAGCTTAATTTTGCCAAATATTTCTTCTTCTGAGATAAAAAGATTTGCCCTCGGAGCAAATAGGCTTCACTAGCAGAATCATTTAGCCGTAAAGCTTCATCAAGATCAATTAATGCCATATCTTTTTTATCCAAATCACATTCGATATCTGCACGAGCTATATACAAAGTTGCATCTTTAGGGTTTTCTGTTATCATCATCGTTATACCTTCTAAAGCCTCATTGAGTTTGCCATCTTTCTGATTCAACGTGATAAGGCCTAAACGAGCAGTATAATTTGTAGGCTCTATCTTTAATAATTTCTCATAATCAGCACGACCAGCTTTAAAGTCCTTGCGTTGAGTATAAATGTAAGCTCTCATTAATAATGCCTCAATGTTATCTTTATCAACGTCTAAGACCTGACAATAATCTAGGTAAGCATTATCATTTTGCCCTATATTCATGTAAGCAGAACCTCTATTAAGCAGAATTGGTACTGCTACTGGCGCAAAATTCAATGCATATGAATATGATTCTACAGCCTCTGCATGCTTGTTCATTTTTTGTTGGACCATGCCTAAATTAGAAAACAAAAGTGCATTATGAGCATTTGTAGGATCTAATTTAAGAGCCTGACGAAAATAGTTTTCAGCCTGCTCCAAACTATCTTTTTCAAAACAGCTCACTCCTTTTTCAGATAAATCATAATACGATTGTCCGTTGGCATTTAGTATGCCGACAATAGTCAAAACACAGAAAAAGAGTCCATATTTGAGGGAATATGCAGAAAGTTCCATCAACGGAATATTACCTATAAGATCTAAAATTTGTTTGGCTATTTTTGGCATATCACATCTTTTTATGACAAAGATATAGAAATAAAACCGATATAATAAAAACGCAGGAAAAAACATTAAATGTTTAATCCTGCGTTTAACAAACCTAAAGTTAATTCAGAAAACAGTTATGCTTTATTAATAAAATCAACAATCCAATTGCCCACTTCCGATGTAGAAAAAGATTTTTCACCATCAATCTGAATATCAGCAGTTCTAACATTCGCATTCATTGATGCATCAACAGCCCCTCTAATTAAGGATGCTTCATCTTTCAAATTAAAAGCATATTCAAACATCATAGCTGCAGACAAAACAGTAGCAAGAGGATTTGCAATATTTTGCCCCGCTGCTTGTGGCCATGAACCATGTATCGGTTCAAATACAGAAGTATAAGTACCGATTGAAGCAGAAGGTAGTAATCCCATTGAGCCTGTTATAACAGAACCTTCGTCAGTTAGAATATCACCAAACATATTTTCAGTAACAATAACATCAAAAGAAGTGGGCCATTGAATCATCCTCATAGCAGCATTATCTACAAACATAAATTCAGTTTCAACCTCTGGAAACTTAGGTGCTATTTCTTTAGAGACTTCACGCCATAAACGAGAAGTAGCTAAAACATTCGCTTTATCAACAATAGTTAACTTTTTACGCCTTTTCATAGCATATTCATATGCCAGAGTCACAATTCGGACAACCTCATCACGACTATATACACAAGTATCATATGCCACGTTACCATCTTCCGACCGACCTTGAGGACGGCCAAAATAAAGTCCTCCCGTTAATTCACGAATACACATAAAATCTGCACCTTTTACTAAATCTGCACGTAATGGTGATTTATGAATTAAAGTTTCAAAAGTTACTACCGGACGAATGTTTGCATATAATCCTAATTTCTTACGCATAGCTAAGAGCCCCTGCTCAGGACGAACCTTAGCCGATGGATCATTATCAAACCTAGGGTGACCTACTGCACCAAAGAGTACAGCATCACTTCTCATGCATAATTCATGAGTTTCGTCTGGATAAGGATTTCCTACTTTATCAATAGCATCAGCTCCACAAATTCCATACTCGAAGCTTAAGTTATGCTTAAATTTATCACATATTGCTTTCGTTACATCCAAAGCCACACTTATAATTTCAGGACCAATTCCATCACCTGGCAAAACCGCTATATTCAGTTTCATAATTATTAAAATATTTTAGTAGTTTCTATTATTAATATTCTTCTATAATATTGAGCATTTTAATTGTAGCTTTAATAGCAGCTTCCGTTTGATCTGCATCAAGCCCACGTGTACGGAATACCTTGTCATTGTAATTCCATGTTATGACAGTTTGCACAAACGCATCTGTTCTTCCTCCTGGTGGAATGCTTACTGCATAATTCAGCAACATTGGGAATTTACGCCCCAAAGTAATTTTATAAATCTTTCGCAATGCTCTCACAAAGGCATCATATTGACCATCTCCAGAAGAACTTTCTTCATAAGTCTTACCTTCAATTTCAACACTCAAGCTTGCCATTGGTTTCAATCCATGAGCCAAGGTCACAAAATAGGTTTTAAGTTTTACTTTGTTACTAGCCCCTTCATGTTTTAGTACATCAGAGATAATATAAGGCAGATCCTCTTTGGTAACCAACTCCTTTTTATCTCCTAGTTCAATAATTCTTTCAGTCACCTTACGCATAGAGTCTTCATCAAGTTCTAAGCCTAAAGTTTCTAAGTTCTTTCTTATATTAGCTTTTCCTGAGGTTTTACCTAATGCATATTCTCTTTCACGTCCAAATCG
>SAAR01000604.1 GCA_009916335.1 Erysipelotrichia bacterium
TCTATATTCCCTTTAGAGAAATCTATTAGAATATAACTTTTGTATTCATGTTTACCAAAATCTTCAACAATTGTACTTTTACCAATACGTCTAGCTCCTTCAATCAAAATAGCTTTTGTTCCATTACATTCTTCTTTCCAATTTAACAGTTTATTATATATTTTTTCTTTTAAGAATCATATTTACGCCACTTCCGATTCAGTTATACGCACATATAATTATGCACAAAGTATAAGTTATACGCATATCATAATCATTTTATCTGTTATACGCAAGTATATATCACTAAAAATATTAAGTTATACGCATATAAAGAGGTATCCAACTATGATACCTCTAAATCACAGATTTTTAAATTTTTCAAAGGTTAACTTTAGGGGGCATATCTCGGTATAAAAATAATTATTTTTATTTCATTTAACCCCTAAGTGTTTGGATAACCCCTACACAATTTGGTTATCCACTCTTTTTACTGTTCAAAGAAATGAAGCACATCTTCATATATCTGTTCTTTTCCTTTTTCATTTAATAATTCATGTCGTAAATGTGGATAAAGGATATGTCTTGTGTTTGTATAACCTAATTCATTCATAAAAGTGATTTCTTTCATGAACTTCTTTTGATTAGCAATCACTGGATCATCTTCTCCTGCGATAAATAGCATGGCAAGTTTTTGGTTGTTAACTTGATAAGCTTGTTCATTAAAACAGTGTTTCATAAGATAGAATAAACACTGAAAGCCATTGGTTGTAAAGATGTATCCACATTTATCATTTTGATTATATTGTTTTACTTGTTCTATGTCAGAACATATCCATTCGTTGATGATACTTGCTTTTACTTTTTTATCAAATGATTTAAAAGCTAAATCTTGCAATAATTGACTACGATGCTTTTCACCATAACATTTCGCTAATAGTTTGGCTAAATAATAACCTAAAGAAGCAGCTGGATTGTAAGCAGGAGGACCACATAAAACAATACGTTTAATTTCATTATCATATTTTTGCAAATAATTTCTAGCCACTAATGTTCCCATACTATGTGCAAAAATATAAACATCAAGATTTGGATATTGTGTTTTCATATAATTAATGACAAGATGTAAATCTTCAATAATCAAGTGTCCATGTGTATCATAGAAATAACCTAAATCATCTTTTGATTTTACACTATCGCCATGACCACGATGATCATAGATGGCACAAAGATAGTCATGTTGGTTTAAAAAGTGGATAAAATCATAGTAACGTTCTTTATGTTCAGCCATTCCATGTGAAAAAACAATCATTGCTTTTGCTTGTTTGCAAGGTTCAATATGTAAGGACAAAGATAATTGTCGATCACTTGATAAAATCATGAAATCATTTTTCATCATTACTCACTTTTGCCATGCATACTTTTGCGAACGCTATAACCTTTCTTATATCATCATCATCTGGATGGCTAAGAGCCTGATCAAAGTTCTCAATAAATGTTTGTGCTTGTTGCTTGCTTTTTTCATCTTGCAACATTCCTTCATAGCGTTTTCTAATACCGACTGGCATTTTACCTTGACAGATAAAACTCGATAAAATAGAAGCATCTTTTGGTAGTTGTGCAATCATGCGTTTTGCTACATCATCAAAATACTTTTGTGATCCACCAAAGCCACAAGTACCAAATAAACCAATTGCTTTATGCGATAGTTTATTTGTATATGGCAATATGGCATCAGATAATGCACCTTTATCGCACCATGAACCAAGAAAAACAAACTCACATATAGATGGATCAAATTCAGCAGCACTACCACAATAAACGCAGTTTGCTTTATTTTCTAATGTTGTTTTAATTGCATCGACTAATAATTTTGTGTTTCCACTTTTACTATCATATATAATTGCATAATTCATATTTATCACCCACACATAATTATAG
>SAAR01000605.1 GCA_009916335.1 Erysipelotrichia bacterium
AGTAAGTGGAGCTACTACCGAAAGACCACAATTACAAGCAATGCTTGACTATATACGTGAGGGCGATATTGTGGTGGTTGCTGAATTAGACCGACTTGGACGTAATAATAAAGACCTGACTGAGATCATGAATATCATTCAACAAAAAGGCGCTACTTTGGTAGTTATTAGAGGTGCCCTATATAAGATCATAACGAAAATCTAGAATTTGAAGCAAAAGACTAATTAATATAAGAGATCATAAAATAATTAAGCGACAAAACGAATTTTCGCCTGATAGAAATTTTAAAACTCCGTTATCATCTCGATGGTATAATTATGTATGAATTTAACAACATTATATCTGATAAAATTGGCATGTCCCCTAGTATAAAATACATTGTTTCAAAATAAAGTCCATCAGTTTATGCTTACTGATAGACTTTATTTTTTACTCTATTACTTATACTTAGTCAACACATACCTTTTTATAGACGCAATACCAATTCCCTATTTCTCTTCTTTAATTACAACTAGTAACATTTTGAATGATGTAATTGCCTTCAAAGCGTGAGGAACATCAGCGGGCATAATAATACTTTGTCCACATACTAAGCTAAATATCTCACCATTAATACTAATCTCTGCATCTCCTTCTAGTATCGTAACCAAAGCATCCCCAGGAGACGTATGTTCACTAATTGATTCATCTTTATCTAAAGAAAATAGTGTTATACCTGTATTTTTATACTGAACTAAAGTTTTGCTAGCTACCGCATCTGATTCAAAATTAATCTCATTTTTTAATTCAAAAACCTTTTGTGATTCAATCTTATTAATATACATTTTATTTTCCTTTTCTATTTTTGACTACACACAGCAATATACTTCAATTCTTTTCCTGTTTTTGTGAAAAAAGTGTGCATATTTTGAAACATTTCTTTGTTTTCCCTTTTATGTCCATTTTTTATAATATTTAATGTATTTAAAAGTCCTTCATCTTTAATCATTCCCTTTAGCGACATTAAAGTCATCTCACCATTTGTACTCTCTACACTTGAAAAACCGGATTGCTTAAATACCGATTCCCAATCTGCCACACTTAGTGGAGAAACATTTATATTAATTGTTTTTCTCAATTCCAGAATTATCTGTTCCAATTGTGGATTAAGATAAGCAACGTCATGCGTTAATAATTTACCACCTGGTTTCAAGACACGATAATATTCACTAATTGCTTTTTTCTTTGCTTTTGGACTTAACATAGTCAGCATTGCTTCGTTAATTACAATATCAAATGTATTATCCGCAAAAGGTAACTTTAGAGCATTACCTTGTATCACTTCTATCCTGTTTTCTAAATTAGCTTTTCTTATGTTAATTTTAGCTTTTTCTAGAGCTTTAGTATCTAAATCAATACCTACAATATTGCAATTGAATTTCTTAGCTAGTTCAATTGAAGTTGTACACATATTACATGCAACTTCTAATACTCTAGTTTGTTCAGAAAAAGCCCCTTTATCAATTAACCATCTTGTTGCATTAACTCCACCAGGTCTAAGACGCTTTTTCCCAATTCTAGCTAAAAAATTATGCCCAATTTCTTTATCTGCCATATATTTCACCCTTCAGTAACGCTAAAAATAAAAACATCTATGTAAAACATATTATACATTTTTCTAGACGATAAGTAAAATTAATTCTTATATTTTTAGTTTTATTTCTATGGAGTATAACAGATTATACTTACGATATTTCGAATCAAATTATTTTTTAAGCATAATACTTTTTGAACAAAAGACGCTATTTGAGTAATACACACCCTGGTTCTGTTGATCCAGATGAGATCACCTTAGCAGACTCAGCTTATCAAAATCAAGCAACACCTAAAGGTGCTGAACTTTTTACCTGTCTTAAAAACACACGTTCTAAATCTCTT
>SAAR01000606.1 GCA_009916335.1 Erysipelotrichia bacterium
ATAAAGATTTTAAAAGTACTACAGGAACAAATAATGATGGTCTTTTTGTTTGTATAGTTTACAAATAAAAAGTATGACGCAACTTTATAAAAGTTGTAATATAATTATAAGTCAAAAAATTTAATTTAAAAAAAAGGATAAAAAAATGCCTCAGTTAATAGCAATGGTAATAGTAGTAGTAGGAGCAATGATTTATATCCCTAATAATTCCATACTAAATTAGACAACAAGCCGACTTGCTCTATAATTAGGTACTTTAAAGCGAAAAAGTTACACCTAAAACTTTCACCTACTGGGTGTAACTTTTTCTAACTCAGGATTAGATTATGGCACAGACTATCTTAAATTTCAAACTACAATCCACAAACGAAAAATTAACTCCTAGAACAGGTGTAGCAATATTTGGGGAGTATCTCAAAGGTATAAACCTTGAGAGTCTTTGCAATACAAACCTTCCTTTAGCTAAACATCCAAACGGATATACTCCGTTTGAATTTATTTATCCATTGATTCTAATGCTTCACAGTGGGGGCAGAGTTCTTGATGATATTAAAGAGATACGATTAGATACAGCACTCTCAACACTTCTAAAAATGGATAATATTCCAACAGCATCAGCGTTCACAAAATATCTTCATAAGCATAAGACTATCGGGGAAGATGGAATAAGAAAGATCAACAAACAGTTCTTAAAAAGATTTCTAAAAAGTATCAAAAGTGAAGAGCTTATCTTAGACATAGATGCTACATTTATTGAAGCACATAAAAATACTGCAAAGTGGTCTTATAAAAATGCACCTGGTTATATGCCTATGGTTGGACATATTAATGGCGGATATGTAATTGATGTTGATTTCAAAGAGGGTAATGAGGCACCTGCAAGCAAAAACTTAGAGTTTATCAAGCAGTGCCAAGGACAACTTCCAATCGGAGTAAAGTTTGATAGGTTTCGTGCTGATAGTGCTTCGTATCAAGCTGCTATTTTTAACCACTGCGATAAAGAAAATATTCTTTTTACTGTAACAGCTAAAAAGAACAAGAATGTATTTGATTCAATCAAAGATATTAAAGATGATACATGGCAATTTTTTTCCAAAAGAGAGAAAGTTTCAGAGTTTACACATACAATGCAAGATACAGATAATGCTTTTCGGATGATAGTAATTAAAAAAGATATAACACCGATTCTTCCGACAATGGAGGAGTATATATCGGATGAAGTGATGATGCAATATCAAGATGAGATTTATTACTGTATTGCTACAAATGATAATAATTTAAGCTCTGAAGAGATTATTAAACTTCATCGTCAACGTGGTGAAACAAGTGAGAACAAGATTAAAGAGTTAAAGAATGGCTTTAATATGAGTTATCTTCCAACATCCAACACACAAGCAAATGCCTTTTACTTTGCCATTGGTACTTTAGCATATAATCTGTTTTTACTATTCAAACAGATTTTAGACTCTAATATGCAAAAACATACAGTAAAAACAATCAGATACAAGCTTTATAATATCGCAGGTAAAGTAGTTTCACATGCCAGAGAGATAACTCTAAAAGTTAATGAACAGTTTAAAGAATTGTTACAAAACATCAGATACAGAGCTTATGAAGAGAGCTTACAATGACAGCTAAAAACTTAAAAATCCTATTTTTCAATAAAATAACAACAGGATACTATCGCCTGAAAAACTGTAAATCTCGCAAAAAGTACCAATATCTCATTAAAATTGGAGTCAAAAAATGTGAAGTATAATTTTATAGCCTAATTTAGTATTTTTATTCTGAAAAAATTGATATTTTTTTACAAGTAAAGAGCAGAAATTGTACTATGGATTTATTTGGGTACTTATGATAATTACCCAAAAGAAGCACGTGATCATATTATGAATGTGGATTTATATACTCC
>SAAR01000607.1 GCA_009916335.1 Erysipelotrichia bacterium
ACAGTTGACAGCCTCACCACCATACGTAACCTCAAGGAAAACAAGGTTGAAGTCTATTTTGAGAAAAAAGACTTCTTTACACCACAATACCGGAAAACACGCAATAGAACGCCTGAATTGCAGTTTCAGGTAGACTGTTGGTGTTTGTTTGGTGTTTAAAAATACTAAACGATAGTTTAATATAACCAATATTCTTATGTGGGAATGCCCAAGTTAAATAACAGACGGCTCATTTTTTTTCAAAAATCTTTTTAAACAAAGTCCCTATGTATTTGTAACTTTGTTTCTTTAAATTGAATACTAACAATAAGAGACTCATGGCCTCGGTCATGACACGTTATCAATACCAAATATAATTTTGCAACTGTTTGCTTGGTTATTAATTAAAAATCTGCATTTTTTCAATTTTTTTTCAGTATCTCTTCATGATTCATGACTACTTGATTTCGATAAATCGTTCTCGAGCCCGTACACACTTTTTAATTTTATTATCGTTTAATAGTTGATCTATTCGTTAAATGGTTTGGCATATTCGATTTTTCATAATTGAGTTACTAATGAAACCAATACTGATTATAAAGCTTGAAATATGTTCCCACCCCCTAGCGATAAGTAATATTGCTAGCTTTGAAAATTTTCAGAACTATTTGTTGTAGATTCTGTTAGCATCACCATATTGTTCATATAATATGATAAATTATGGATATATCCAAATCCAGTTAAAAAATTATTCATTTCTCCTTCAGGCATACCGTCGAATAAAATTATATGCCCTGTTTGACTTTGTTGAGCAATATAGTAAGCTGAAAAATCGAAGGAATTAATCCCAAAAATTGATAAGCAAAATTTCCTTGTGGTTTTCTCATCTTTACCAATATTTCTACGATCAAAAATATCCAACGTATTCTGGTTATTGGATAGATTGGAATCAATATGTTCTTTGCTGGTAAAGACAATTGACGTATAAATCTCACTTAAAAATGATGAAGGTTCATATTGTGTATTATCCATGAAATGCATCGCAGTGTTCTCAACGAAGAATTGATGGTTCCATGTTTCATCAGTGTATCTTGTTATCATGCATAACGGTAAAAAGAATGTGAAAAAATCTTTAAATAAAAAATCTGCGACTGCATTGATCATCACAGAAAACTGGTCGAAAATTCTTTCGATCATTCGAAGTGAAAAATGTGTTCTAAGAATCATGGCTTTGAGGATTTCGAAGCTCTTATTTTTCTTTTCATTTCCATTATTTATCCATTCAAGGTTATCAACAAATTCCTTTAAATCCGGAAGTGGTAATTTCAGATCATAATCAAAAAACCGTGTTAGGTATCCTTCACTTGCTTTTTCACCATACCTATGTCGAAGATTTGATTCAATGGAAGCTTTATTGAGTGTAAAAATGAAGGAGTAATTGTCAACAGAAAAAATATGCTTTACTCTCTCAAGTAGTTCAATGGCATAATCAGGTCGACACCTATCTAACTCATCTATCATAATTACAATTTTTTTTACAACAGTTTTGTTGTCATGAATATGTTTATACAATTCGTCAAGACTTGCTTTGAACCTACGTATTGATGAGTGCTCTACTGACTCGTCAGCTTGCCAAAGTTGCTTCTGATTTCTTTTTAACTTTCTATTTTTGTATACTCCTTTAGAAGTAATTATGAAATCTTTTCCAATATCATATGCTACCGGCGCAATAATTTTTGTAACCGTAATTGCAGTTGCGGCAACAGTACTTAATACACCATCTATCACGTTCTCTATAATTGCATTTGATTCCATTGCTTTCCTAATCTGAGGAAGGAGTTCAAATATTAAGGAGCTAAAAGGATCTTTCTCGTAATCATTTTCCCAGGCGTTATAATTTAGAACCAGAATATTCTCCTCCTCTAGAAAA
>SAAR01000608.1 GCA_009916335.1 Erysipelotrichia bacterium
TTCACTTTACTTTATTAAAGTTGGCACACGAGAAGAACTCTCTTTTGATATTGATAATAACTTCTCAATCAATACTTATGTAGATGATTTATATAGCAAATTGATAGAATTTTTCAATATTCAATACAATGATAATCATCGTTTCAGACCTTTTGAGTTTTTTCTGTACATTGATAGAAATGCAAAATTAAGGCCTTTTAATAAAACCTTAAGTAGATTCGAAACAACAAAAATTTATAAATTAAATAATCCTGATGCAGTCTATTATCATAGTATGGTCAACTGGGATAACACAAGCTCAAAAAAACACTTTTCAAAAGAAAATAGAGATAAAGTTAAAAAGCTGCTACCTCAACTTTTTGAACATATCAAAGATAAAAATATTAGTGTTCGTTTCACTAATCAATCTAAAGCCCATGAAACAGAAGAGAAACAGTATTTAGACGATATCAAATAATAAGATTATCTATTGAAACTAAGTTATTATCATCAATCTTCATACTAGGATTTTGAATAACTTCTTTGTTTTTGTCATAGGTATTCCAAATATAGACTGACTCAAAGTCAGGATTGTTTGTTCCTAAAAAGTCGTTTAAATTTTCAAAAGGTGAGAAATATTTAGCTTGTGGGATTTGATAATCATCAAGTCCTTTTTCTTTGCTCACTCGGGGTTCTAATCTTTCAAAAACATCTTTTGGATATTCAATCAAAATAGGATTGTGATTGATGATTTCCCCTGATTTAAACATATACTGTAGCTTTTTTTCTAACATATATTATCCACTACTTCCTAATGGGCTTCACACCCCATTCGAGCAGTCAACTAGTTGCTGTTTAGTGGTTCATTATTTAAAACGTGATATCAATTTGGCAATTGATTTACGTTTAACGAAAATTGCAACACTTGCAATCAAGATCAAACCTGCAAGACCTGCAAATTTTGCTTTGGTTTCCCCTGTCATGGGTAGACTAGGTTTCGGTGTATCAGGAGCTTTTGGTTTTTCTCCATACCATTCGTCTTTGTCGCCAACCGTTTTACCAGAGATTGCGCCTTTACCAGAGACAGTTGCTTCATCAGCGTGTGTTTCCCCGCCATCTAGCTTATCAAGTGTTCCAGTTGCTTCTACATAGCCGTCTACAGGTAGTTCAAGTAATTTTCCATCAAGTTCAAATTCTCCGTCCTTATTGATAGTGAGTGCTTTGCCTTGATAAACCCACTTAATGTTTTTGACATCTTGTTTGCCATCAATTGTCTTATCTGTCACTTTAATATGGCTTAATGGCTCAGTCCCATTATTAGTCACACGAAAATTGATTGTTTGCACTTTATCATCGAGTTTGACAGCAGTAGCTTTCGTATCAGCGTCCCCCTTATCTAAATTATTATCTTTATCAGAATTATTGCCATCTCCTGACTTTGTAATATTTTCGCTAGATTTTTCAACATCAATAGACGGTTTATTTTCTAATTTTCCATACCATTTATCCTTGTCAGATACATTTTTAGCGCTTGTTAGACCGATACCAGATACTGAAACTTCGTCTCCGTGCATTTCGCCATCAGGTAGCGTTTCAAGAGTACCAACAGCTGTCACAAACTCATCTGCCTGCAATTCAAGTAGTTTCCCATCAAGTTCAAACTCTCCGTCCTTATTGATAGACAAGTCTTTGTCTTTATAAGTCCATTTGATATTCTTGACATCTTTTTTACCCTCAATAGTTTTATCCGAAACTTTGATATGAGTTAAAGTCTCAGCACCATTATTTGCAATACGGAAGTTAATAGCTTGGTCTTTGTTGCCAAGTTTAATAGCAGTAGCTTTCGTATCAGCGTCTCCCTTGCCCAAGTTATCATCTTTGTCTGAGTTGTTACCTTGACCTGCTTGTGGAACTGTTTCGCTAGATTT
>SAAR01000609.1 GCA_009916335.1 Erysipelotrichia bacterium
TCTGAAAAGGTATTCGGTCGCACTTATGACCCTGATGGCATTACAGACTCTATTTGGAGTAGTAAAAGCATCTTAATTGAGTATAATACCACCCTTTCTAAATACATTATTTCAGACCCAACATTATTCAATGGTAAACGAATTAACCGAGGGCTGTATTCTGATTTAATTATTGATAAGCAGACAAGGACCCATAATCCTGTTCATATTTTCAATGATATGTTAAACCTACGTAAAACAAAGGTTGAATATATGGGAGAAGATGATAAACGTCATGTTGATCCACAATTAACTGCAGTTGCTGAGAGTAAACAAAAACTACTGGCTTTAGAGTTTGAAAACTTTGTGCTAGAGAATGATGAAATCCGCAAAGAAATTACGGATGTCTATAATCGAAATTACAATTCAACTGTCATTAGGTCATACAATGGCGAAAATCTCACATTTGACGGCTTAACTCGAGATATTACCTTAAGACCACACCAAAAAGATGCTGTCTCTCGTGTTGTTCAATCTCAACGTGCTCTATTTGCTCATGTCGTTGGCTCTGGTAAGACCTTATCTATGATAGCAAGTGGTATGAAGCTAAAAGAGCTTGGGATAGCTAAAAAGCCCTTGTATGTCGTCCCTAAAAGCATTTTGAAACAGTTTGCAAGTGATGTCAAAAAATTCTATCCTGATAAAAAAATATTAGCACCTAGCCCACGTGATTTTGAAAAAGAGCGACGTCGTAAATTAGTCGCTCGTATTGGCGCAGGCGATTATGATGCTGTTATTCTGTCACACGAACAGTTTGGTAAAATCCCCCTTACAAAGGAACGTGAAGAAGAATACTTAAATGAAGAATTAGCGACCATTCAATTCGCCATCCTTAAAGCTAAGGCAGAAAATGGGAAAAGTCCTTCTGTTAAACAAATGGTAGCCTTGGAAAAAAGTCTTAAGAAAAAACTAGACGACTTAAAAACCGCTAAAGATGATGGTGTTATTTTTGAAAATTTAGGTGTTGATTTCATATTTGTGGATGAAGCGCATAATTTTAAAAATTTATCTTATCGAACAGAATTATCAGATGTCAAAGGTGTCAATATGACAGCCAGTCAAAAAGCAAGCGACTTACTATTAAAAGCTAAATACATTCAAGAAAAGAATGAAAAGGGCGGTGGTCTTGTCTTTGCGACAGGTACCCCTGTCAGTAATTCAATGGCTGAAATGTACACCATGATGCGTTTCTTAGAACCTGATTACCTTATTGAGAATAATATTCGGAGTTTTGATGAATGGGCAGCAATGTTTGCTCATATTGAAACAAACATGGAAGTTGACCAAACTGGTCAGAAATGGAAACAGGTAACTCGATTTAGTAAATTTAATAACTTACCAGAATTGATGAAATTGTATCAAAATGTTGCAGATATTCAGACTGCAGATATGCTTGATTTACCTACTCCCGAAGTAGCCAATGATGGTAAGCCTTTTGTCATCGTAAGTGACCCTTCAGAGGCACAACAGCTCTATATGGATGAACTGATTAAACGTAGTGACGCTGTTGCATCAGGTAGTGTGGATCCAACTGAAGATAACATGCTTAGAATTACAACTCATGCTAGATTAATGGCAACTGACATGCGTTTAATCGACCCAGCATTCTCTTCTGCAGATAGTCAAAAAGCACAACAAGTAGCAGAAAATGTCTTTAAAGTTTGGCAAGAAAATCATGATAGTAAAGCTACTCAAATGATTTTTTCTGATATTGGTACACCAAAAACTCAAAGAAAAGGCAAAGATACGTCTATCGAGTCTGCAGATGAACTTGACTACAATTTCAATGTTTATCAAGATATAAAAGCTAAATTGATTAGTATGGGTATCCCTGCTAACGAGATTGCTTTCGTTCATGATGCAGGGAC
>SAAR01000116.1 GCA_009916335.1 Erysipelotrichia bacterium
CTCCAGCACCACCGAACAATCCAATTTTCCCACCTCTTGAATAAGGACATAATAAGTCAATGACCTTAATTCCTGTTTCCAGCATTTCAGCACTTGTCTGCTGTTCATCAAAAGTAGGAGCTTCTCTATGAATTGGCATTCTTTTTACATCATCGCCAATCGGACCTAATTCATCAATTTCTCTACCTAAAACATTGAACATTCTACCTAAAACTTTTTCACCAACAGGAACCGAAATTGGTGCTCCTGTATCAATGGCTTCCATTCCTCTTACTAATCCATCTGTTGATCCCATCGCAATACAACGAATACGATCATCTCCTAAATGTTGTGCTACTTCTACCACTAAAGGCAATGGTTCATTTTCTAAAGGAATTTCAATTGCGGTTAATAATTTTGGTAAATCTTCACTTTCAAATAGGATATCGACAACTGGTCCAATAACTTGTACTATTTTACCTTTATTTACACTCATATGTCTTCTCCTTTTATAAAGCATTCGCCCCACCAACAATCTCCGTAATTTCTTGCGTGATTGCAGCTTGACGAGCTTGGTTGTATTGTAATTCTAATCCATCTCTTAACTCTTGTGCGTTATCTGTTGCACTTTCCATAGCATTTTGACGAGAGCCTTGTTCACTTGTCTTTGTTTCTAGCCAATAGCTATACAACAAAGACTTTAAGAACATCGGTACTAAATCATATAAAATTTCTTCACCTGATGGTTCAAAAATCGTTGTCTGTGTCATTGTGCTTGTTTGCGTAAGCTTCTCTACAGGTAATAAATGTGTTAGCTTTGGTTCAAAAGTAACAGGATTGACATATTGTGTATAGACAATTTGAATGCCGCTCACTTCTTGTTTAGCATACATTTCTAATGCTAAATTCGCAACTTCGACAATATCCTCATACCCTTCCTCATCTACATTTACTAATGTTTTTATAACGTTATATTTACGTCTTGCTAGATAGGCATTACCACGACTTCCTAGCACAATAATTGGACTTTCTTTGTCAATTTGACTTTCTATCAAACGAAATTCATTGGCATTGTAACCACCACATAAACCCATATCCGATGAAAAAATAATCGTTAATGCTGGCTTTGTTTCATCACTCAATAAATAAGGGTGCGAACAATCAGATAAATCCGCTAAAATACTATCCACTGTTTCCTTCAAGTATTTTGCATACTCCTTATTTTCTTCCATACGATCTTTACATTTCTTCAGTTTACTAGCTGCTACTAACTGCATCGCTTTCGTAATTTTTTTAGTAGAATCCACAGAACGTATACGATTCTTGATTTCTAATTTACTAGCCATAGCACTATCCCTTTATCGCATCAAAGATTGGTTTAAATTCATTTAGTGCAGCCTTGATACGAGCATCTAAATCATCAGAAATCTTTTCTTCACGATCTAATTCTTCAATAATCTCTGAATGTTTCTCTTTCATAAATTGATGCATTTCTTTTTCATATGTACTAACTTCACTAACATCAACATCTCGCAAAAATTTATTTTTTGCGGCAAATAAAGATAACACTTGTTCACTAACCGTTAATGGTGAATACTGTGCTTGCTTTAATAATTGTGTTAAACGTTCTCCATGATCTAGCGTTGCTTTTGTCGCTGGGTCTAAATCACTACCAAACTGTGAGAATGCCTGTAATTCACGATATTGTGCTAATTCTAATTTCAATGATCCAGATACCTGTTTCATCGCTTTTACCTGTGCACTACTACCTACACGAGATACGGATAAACCACTATCTACTGCAGGTCTAATTCCTGAATTAAACAATTCACTCTGTAAGAAAATCTGTCCATCGGTAATAGAAATAACATTCGTTGGAATATACGCTGCAATATCTCCTGCCTGTGTTTCAATAATCGGTAATGCCGTTAATGAACCAAGTCCATATTCTTCATTTAATTTCGCACTTCTCTCTAATAATCTTGAATGTAAATAGAAAACATCTCCTGGGTATGCTTCACGCCCTGGTGGACGTTTTAACAATAATGACATTGTACGATATGCCACTGCATGTTTACTTAAGTCATCATATACAATTAATACATCTTCCCCTTTTTCCATCCATTCTTCACCAATCGCACAACCTGCATATGGTGCAATGTATTGTAATGGAGCAGCCTCACTAGCAGTAGAAGACACAATCGTTGTATAGGCTAATGCCCCATGCGTTCTTAATTTTTCTACAATTTGTGCGACCGTACTTGCTTTTTGTCCAATCGCAACATAAATACATTTTACATTTTTACCTTTTTGGTTAAGGATTGTATCAATCGCAATCGCTGTTTTCCCTGTTTGTCGATCCCCAATAATCAACTCACGTTGTCCTTTCCCAATTGGAATCATGGAGTCAATACACTTTAACCCAGTTTGTAATGGCTGATGTACTGACTTTCTTGTCATAACACCAGGAGCTACTCTTTCCACTGGTCTAAATTTATCACTAACAATTGGATCGCCCCCATCAATCGCTTGTCCTAATGCATTGACAACACGACCAAGCATGCAATCACCAACAGGAACTTCAACGATTTTGCCTGTACGCTTAACTTCATCGCCTTCTTTGATTTCCGTATCAGAACCCATAATAACTGCACCAACTGCTTCTTCTTCAAGGTTCAATACCATTCCATAAACATCACCTGGGAATAACAACAACTCTCCTGCCATCGCTTTTTCTAAGCCATGCACTAAAGCAATTCCATCCCCAACACTAATAATAGTTCCTGTTTCGCTTACTTCTAAAGTTTCATCGTAACGCTTAATCTGATCCTTTATAATTTTACTTATTTCTTCAGGTCTTAAGTTCACCTTTAAGCCACCTCGCTTCTTTCAAACGCTTATAGTGTTGATTTCACAACTTTTTCTTTCATTCTTTCTAATCTTGTAGCGGCACTGTTATCTAAGATTTCATCTTTTATCTTAATACGAATACCAGCTAGTAAAGATTCATTGACTTTACATTTAATCTCGATGTTTTTGTTTGTTTTCTTTTCTAACATCGCTTTAATTTCACTCACTTGTTGATCATTCAATGCTTTTGCACTTTGTACATAAGCCACTTCAATATGATTGAAATCATTGTAAAGTGCATAATAACATTTACTCGTTTCTTTAAACTGAGCAAAGTGATTTTTATCAATCATCAACTTCATAAAGTTAATAATATAGTGATCCCCATCTTTAAAAATCTTCTCAATCATGTCTTTTTTATCTTTTTTCGCAATCTTAGGATGTTTCATCAACACATTCAACTGTTCATTGTTTGCTAGCACTTCATTAATCGCTAATAAATCAGAGCGAAAAACATCTAATTTATTTTCTTCTTTGGCTAGTTCAAACAATGCTTGTGAATAATTACTAGCTACTAAGCCTGCCATGTTTCATCACCAGTTTTCACTTTTTCCACTTGTTCGATAAAGTCATCTACATATTTTTTATGGACATCTTCATCTAACTCTTTTTCCACTACTTTCGCAGCTGCTAAGAATGCAACTTCACTAATTTCTTCTTTGATTGCATCTTTTACTTTCGCACGTTCATTTTCAATATCTAAAGTAGCTTTTTCTTTCATTGCTTCTGCATTGTTTTTTGCTTTCACAATAATCGCACTAGCTTCTTTAGAAGCATTTTCTTTCGCAATACTAATAATTTCTTTTGCTTCTGTTTTCGCATTTGCTAGTTTTTCTTCATACTGTGCTTTTAACTGTTCACTTTCTTCTAATTTACTCGCTGAATCATTTAATTGCTCTGCAATCAACGCTTGGCGTTTTTCTAAATATTCACGAACATAATTCCAGAAAAATTTCTTTACAATGAATACAATAAGAAAAGTGGAAATCAGTACTAATACTGCGTCATAAAGATTGATTCTTAGATAATCATCAATATTAATCAAATCATTCATCGGGTTATTCCCCTCCTCTTACTTATTACGCTTTTAAGAATATTAATAATAATGCAACAACCAATGCATAGATCCCTGTTGTTTCCGCAAGGGCGATACCTAATACCATAATTGATCTAATTTTACCTGCTGCTTCTGGGTTTCTACCTGTTGCTTCTGCCCCTTTACTTGCAGCAATTCCCTGTCCAATTCCAGGACCTAAACCAGCAATCATTGCTAACCCAGCACCTAATACTGCCATACCTTGTACAAAATATTCATTAAATTCCATTTTAATCTTCCTCCTAATTAATGTATTAATTTAATTTTCATGTTTTTTATTCTTCCTCTCGATCACAAGATTCTCCAAGGAAGTAAGATGCTAATGTAAAGAAGATATATGTTTGCATAAACGCAGTGAATATATCAAAATACATATGCAAGAACGGTGTTACGATATACATCGCTAACGAGAATGGCATCAATGACTTCATTAATAGATAAAGCAAAGATACAATAATCGTACCACCTAGCATATTCCCAAATAAACGTAGTGTCAACGATACTGGAAATGCTAAATCACCAATTACATTTAGTGGAAATAAGAACGGCAATGGTTCACACCATGCTTTTAATTTCCCAACAATCCCATGCAGTTTAATGTCTGTTCCATGAATTAAGACGATCATCATCATAACTAGCACAGCATCTAATGTAATGTTTGAAGTTGGTGATTGTAAACCAATCAAGCCCATTAAATTCGACAATACCATCATGATCATTACCGTACCCATAAAAGGTAAGTACTTCCATGTCTTGTTTGTCAAATTGGCATTTAAAACGCCTGTACAAATATGGACTAATTGTTCAAACACAAGCACCACTCCTGTTGGTGGTTTTGAAGGATCTGCATGTTTGAACTTGTTTCCTGCCCAGCATAGTAATATTGTTACAAATAAACCAATCACTAGCCAGATAAGAATACTCATATGCAGTTCAAATTTGATATTTCCGATTTGAATAATCAATTCATTTACCAAGTTCAGTTTTCCTCCTTTCTTTCAAATACTGCCTGAATTTTAATGCCAATATTAATACACAAAAAACCAATCAGCATTGAAATTATATTTAAACCTAACTTTGCACCGACAAACATGCAGACAAAGTAGATTAAATATCGAACGAGATAAGCAACTGTAAAACTTTTTTTTACATTGCCCTCTAACGCACTGTTATTTGCCATATAGATAATACTAGAAAACCCTAATATACTAAGTATACCCCCCAGTAATGTTGCATATACATAGGAAAGGTTTTGCATCATCAAAAAGCTAACCAGTGAGGCAAGAAGCAGATATATGATGGCATAGCGTATAATCATTTTGTATAAATGTTTATTCTCCATCTTTTTCACCTGTTTCTTTAATTAACAAATAGAAACTGCCGACAATCACATAAAGTAGTAAGATGAACATAATCCATGGGGTTGTCGATAATCTTTGATCAATCCAGTTTCCTAACACAATGGAAGCAATACAGCCAACAATCAAACGTGATGTAAAGCGTGCCGCTGCCTTATTTCGCATTTATTTTGTCCCAAAGATACGATCCCCAGCATCACCTAATCCTGGAATGATGTATCCTTTTTCATTTAACTTTTCATCAAGTGCAGCCAAATAAATATCTACATCTGGGTGAGCTGCTTCTACTGCTGCAACTCCTTCTGGTGCACCTACTAAACATACCAAACGAATATCTTTCGCCCCTTGTTTTTTTACCATATCAATTGCGGCAATTGCACTACCACCAGTCGCTAACATAGGATCGACAATCATCACAACCGATTCCGCAATCGTCTTAGGATATTTTTCAAAATACACATGCGGTTTCAATGTTTCTTCATCACGATACAATCCTACATGAGCAACCTTTACCGTAGGTACTAAATTACAAATACCATTTACCATTCCTAACCCTGCTCTTAAGATAGGTACTAAAATAATATCTTTTTCTAATTCATATGTCTTACACTTCATAATCGGTGTTTCAATTTCTACTTCTTTTACAGGTAAATTCCGTGTAATTTCATACGCCATCAAACCACCAATTTCATCAAGATTATCACGAAAATCTTTTGTTTTTGTTTCTTTTTTTCGCATCTGTGTCAATTTATGGGTAATCAATGGGTGTTCTAATACTTTTAACATCATTACTCTCCTTTATGTATCCATTATTCTTCTTGAATATTCTTTTTGATTATACTATAAACATCGCAATAATTAAAGATTTCTAGCCGTTTTTCTAATAGACAATTAGTAAAATTTGCCTAAACCTAAAAGAAAGCCGTCAATAAAAAAACTGACAGCCTCCTCCATTTTATATTGTATTGCTTCTTTGCAACTGTTTTTCCTTGTTTGTTTTAATAACTTTCTGTCTGGAGAACTCCTCACGTTCCCTTTCTTCAAGCACATCACTAATGTATTTACTTGTATTTTGAAAGTCAGGTATAACAACATTTTTCAGTGCATTGGCACGCTTTTGTGTCTTGCGAATCGCATTTGCTAAACGATATACACTGTTATCTATTTCTGCTAATGTAATACTCATTGACTTTACTTTATGGAAACACTCATAAGCATAATCCAAGGTAGAGTTTGCTGCCTCTAGCCCATAGTATAAATCCATTGCTTGTTTTTCATAATGTAATTTAGGGATTTCTACCCCCATTACACTTCGATAGGTAATGCTAATTCCTGAATCAATCGGTACTGCTTTCGCATATTCACTGATTACACCCATCGATATATTAGCACGTTGTAAAGCTAAATATGCTACTTCGTATGTTTTTGTAATCTCATTACGAAGCATTCTCACATCATCTAACAGCTCCATCATCTCACGAATGAGAATATTACGTTTACGATCCATTAATTCATATCCTGTTTTTGCTAAGGCAAGCGACTTTTTAGTAGCGATTAAATTTCCCTTTGTAGGGAATACCTGTGCGTTTCCCATACCTATTTACCTGCTATGTTCAATTCATTAATAATCGCTTTTTCTTTAATATTGAATCTTGCTAACGCACGATCATGATCATAATGTTCATTAACAACATCGCTATCAATTCGATCTAATTCTTCTTTTGGTAAAAATGACAATAAATCCCAACCTAAATCTAATGTTTCTTCAATGGAACGGTTGGCATTTCCTTGATTCACAAAATGTTCTTCAAACAATTTACCAAAATCCATAATTCGCTTATCCGCATCGGATAATTCATCTTCTCCAATAACACTTGCTAAACTTCTTGCATCTTGTACTTTCGCATAAGAGGCAAACAACTGATTTGATACATCGGAGTGATCTTTTCTTGTATACCCTTCACCAATTCCATCTTTCATCAAACGAGATAAAGAAGGTAAAACACCAACTGGTGGATACATTCCTTTTTGTGTTAAACCACGATCCAAAACAATTTGCCCTTCTGTAATATATCCTGTTAAGTCAGGAATAGGGTGGGTAATGTCATCATTTGGCATCGTTAAGATTGGAATCTGTGTAACTGATCCTTTTGCCCCTTTAACAATCCCTGCTCTTTCATACAAAGAAGCCAAATCAGAATATAAGTATCCTGGATACCCTTTTCTTCCTGGAATTTCTCCTTTACTTGAGGAGAACTCACGAAGTGCTTCACAATAAGAAGTCATATCTGTCAAAATAACAAGAATATGCATATCATGTTCATAAGCTAAATATTCAGCGGCACTAAGTGCACATTTTGGTGTCGTAATACGCTCTACAATGGGATCATCTGATAAGTTAACAAACATTGTTACACGATCCATAACCCCTGCTTCTTCAAAAGAACGGCGAAAGTAATCTGCTACTTCATTTTTAACACCCATAGCCGCAAACACGATTCCAAAATTACTACCATCTCCATCAGAAATTTTTGCCTGTTTCACTAGCTGTACTGCTAATTCATTATGTGGCATACCTGATCCAGAGAAGATGGGTAATTTCTGTCCACGAATTAATGTCATTAAGGCATCAATACTAGAAATTCCTGTATTGATATAATTCCTTGGATATACACGAGCAACAGGATTTAATGGTTCTCCATTAATATCTGCTTTCTTTTCCGCATAAATCTCACCTAAGCCATCAATCGCTCTAGCAGCTCCATCAAATGTTCTTCCCAGTATTTCTTTTGACAACGCTATTTCCATAGGGTGTCCCAAAAATTTAACTTTTGTATTTTCAAGAGAAACATTATTTGTTCCTTCAAACACCTGAACAACTGCTTTTTTGCCCTCAATTTGAACAACACGTCCTAAACGAACTTCATTATTCAAACTAATTCTAACCATTTCTTCATTACCAACATTTTCCACATTGTTCATGACAACTAATGGTCCATTAATTTCATCTAATCCTACATATTGAAGGTTCATAGCATTCCCCTCTTTCTTTACTTGATTGCGTGGATTTTTTCATCAATCTCACGAATATACTCATCAAATACACCAAGTTTATCATTTGGTATATCATACTTCATCTTTACTACTTTATCATACAATCCTGTTTCTAAAATAGCATGAATTGATTTCCCACTCATCATCGCTTCACGACTTCTCTCATATAGATGCAAAATCACATCCATCATGCGTAATTGCTTTTCCATTGGTACATAAGTATCCTCTTTATGAAAAGCATTTTGTTGCAAGAAACCAATACGAATGACTTTCGCAATTTCAATAACCAACTTTTGATCATCAGGTAAAACATCTGATCCTATCAATTTTACAATTTCCATCAATTTGTTTTCTTCTGCTAATAACGCTACAATCTGTGTACGATCCTGAATGAATTTCATACCTAGATGGGTATTATACCAACGTTCTAAATCATTCACATATTCACTGTAACTTTCATTCCAGTTCACCGCAGCATAATGTCTTGCATAGGCAAGTGCTTTATCCAATGCCCAAAAGCAACGAACAAAACGTTTTGTATTTTGTGTTACTGGTTCAGAGAAATCACTTCCCTGTGGAGATACTGCCCCAATAATTGTAAGTGAACCTTCACTACCATTTAAGTTTTGCATATACCCTGCACGTTCATAGAACTGGGAAATACGCGATGGTAAATACGCTGGGAAACCTTCTTCTGCTGGCATTTCCTCAAGACGTCCACTAATTTCACGAAGTGCTTCTGCCCAACGAGAAGTAGAATCTGCCATAAGTGCAACATGATAACCCATATCACGATAATATTCAGCTAAAGTAACACCTGTATAAATACTTGCTTCACGAGCAGCCACTGGCATATTACTTGTATTCGCAATCAATACCGTACGATCTGTTAAAGGTCGATTTGACTTTGGATCGATTAGTTCAGAGAATTCTTCTAATACCTGCGTCATTTCATTTCCACGCTCTCCACAACCAACATACACGATAATGTCTGCATCACACCATTTTGCTAATTGGTGTTGCATCATTGTTTTTCCTGTTCCAAATCCTCCAGGTACAGCAGCCGTACCCCCTTTTGCAATCGGGAATAAAGTATCGACAATACGCTGTCCACTAATTAATGGAATTTCAATCTGCTTACGGCTTTGTACAGGACGTGCCTGCTTAATTGGCCACTTTTGACATAGCGTAAGTTCGTGTATCTGTTCATGTTCATCTTTTACTTTCACAATGCAATCATTGACACGATACTTTCCATCGCTACACACTTCAACAACTTCCCCTTTAAGTAATGGTGGAACCATCAAACGATGTTCAATTAAAGCTGTTTCAGGACAAGTGGCATAAATATCGCCACCTTTTAAATAATCCCCTTTTTTTACTTTGATACTAATATCCCATAACACATCTTCATCTAATGCTGCTACATTACTTCCTGCTGGAATAAAAGAACCACTTTCTTTTGCAATTGCTTGCAAAGGACGTTCAATTCCATCAAAGATATTTCTTAAAATACCTGGGCCCAATGTAACAGAAATGGGATTTTTCGTACTTTCCACTGGTTCTCCTGGTTTTAATCCAGTTGTTGATTCATAAACCTGAATCGTTGTTTCATTACGAGTGATGGAAAT
>SAAR01000610.1 GCA_009916335.1 Erysipelotrichia bacterium
CACGGACTTGGGAGATCCTCGGAGAAATTACTGGGGATGCTGCACCTGATGAGTTAATCACACAGTTGTTTAGCCAGTTTTGTTTGGGGAAATAAAAAAGTTGTGCCAACTTTCGGCACAACTTTTTTATTTTTGAAATGTTGCTCTACTACTCATCAACTATCTTATCATCTCGATACCAGACTTCAATATGGTCACTATACTTCTTAGCTTCTTTCTTGTTAAAAACATTCTTTAACCATTTTGTCACACCTTCATCTAATGCCTCACGGTTAATAATTTGATTAATTTTACTATCACCTTCTTTCAGCGTATCATCACCTTTTGAAGCCAGTGAAGGGATTTTTATTCGGATTTCTTTATAGGGCTTTTCTCCCCAAACATTCCCCTCTGTCTTGATTTCTACACCTTGAATGTTCACGAAAAGCCCATCCAGATTTAACTCTTGTCTCAATACTTCTTGTGCATAAAACTTTTGGTACCCCAAACCAAGCGACAACAAAATTGCTAAAAATACAATTATCACAAACAATATCCGATGTTTACTTAAATATTTCTTCATTTAACTTTTTCCACCTTTAAAGTATTCACTACAAGTTGATAATCGTTCCCCTGATACTTATATTCTGCTGTCAGATGGTAGTTTTTCGCTAGCATCAGATAACCCGTTTTGAAGTAGCCATCTACTTTTACCGTGTCTTTACCTTTAGTTGTAAAATCAACATTATCAGATTTACCAACTTGACTCCATTTCTTAAACTCAATCTTTTTCAAATTAAGTACCTGACGCTCTAAGTCCTTGACAATAGCTTTTTTATTTGTCTCTGTCACATCATACCAGTTATTATCGTTATTTCTAATTGTTGCCCCATCATAAAACACCTTATAGTTTTTAGTAGACTGCTTGAGTGCATCTAGGTTAAGCGACTCACTAAAAGCGTCCTTTAATTCATTACGATAAGTATCATCATCAAATAGTGGACTATAATTGATTAATTTTGGGATAGAGATATCAATTTCCTTAGCTTCTTTTGAATTGAACCATTTGATAATCCCATTTTGCGAAATGACGCCAACATCACTGCCAATAATACTTGAATAGGCATCTCGAATATTATTCTTCTGGGCAATGTCTTTACGTTCTTGAGCAAAGGGCGATGTCGCTTGAAACATTGCCCCGAATAACCGTCTCCCACCAAACCATGCAACGATTACTAGCACCACAGCAATTATGAATAGAATACTGTAGTTTCGTACATAAATGCCTAAAGTTTTAAGAGATGTTCCTCCTACCTTAGTCATGACCTGAGAGACACTTTTATCCTCTTGTTTGTTGTTAACCACTTTATCCTATCCTTTCCCTTCATGTAATGTTTTCATTATATCAAAAAAAGTGCTGAAAATCAGCACTTTTACCACAACCGTTAAGCCTGATGCTAGCCAATTTCGACTAGATTTTCAATTAAATTTGTCTCTTCAATATTAAAGAGGCAAATTTAATATTCTCATCATCCAAAGAAATTTCCCCAATTCAACGAGCAGCAACACCAGCACCAACAACCACATGGAGGGACAGCAAACTCTTCTTCAAAATACTAAGTTCCAATTGTCTTTTTTGTCAATAAATTCATTCTTTCTCCTTTCCGTAAATGACTCTTAGGTCTGGACAATGCGCTATAATGTGAGAGTATCTTTCTCACTATAGCACCCTAAAATAAAAAACATTAAACGGTTATGCCTAATGTTTCACTTATTTTTATCATTTTCGTTCCGCACGTTTCCCCCAAAAAATCAGCGTCCACATAAAAACTTTTTTAAAAACACGCGGGCAACTACGTGCTAACCAGACCATGGCGCGGTCACCCAGCGTATTAAAATAGCGTCGTTTAGGTCGTGCATCTGT
>SAAR01000611.1 GCA_009916335.1 Erysipelotrichia bacterium
GATTATGATGGCGTGCAGTATCATCCTTTAACAAAAGAGCTTTTTTGGGAATGCCGTACTGATCAAGAAATTATGGCACCATTGGACAACTTGGAATACCAAGTTAAGAAAGGAGATAGCTGATGAGCTTAAACCCGGTGCTTACTTCACAAAAAATTTTTGAAAGATATGTCAGCTACATAACTACAACTTTTCATTTAAAAGATAAAGAATTAAATAACCAAATCTACACTGCTTTAAAGGAAGAATCTAAATTTTTTAAAGGACCTATTATAGAAGCTACGCCACCATTTTTAAATGGAAAAACAATTGAACAGCTTATAAAGGATGGCACGTTAACGCAAGAGTTTTATAATTTGCAGGCCAAGTCTCTTCCGCTAGATAGAAATTTGTATTTACACCAGGAAGAATCTATTTTAAAAATTTGCAAAGAAAAGCGTAATATTGTAGTAGCAACTGGAACGGGCAGCGGCAAAACTGAAGCTTTTATGATTCCTATTCTTAATTACCTTTTACAGCAAAAACGTGAAAATAAGTTGACACCTGGTGTACGTGCGTTACTGTTGTATCCTATGAATGCTCTTGCAAATGACCAAATAAAAAGGTTGCGTGAGTTGCTAAAAAACTGTCCAGATATAACCTTTGGTATTTACACTGGTGAGACAGAAGAAAAATATCAAGCAGGATTTGAGAAATATGAACGTATGTATCAACAAAAACCACTTCCCAATGAATTGATTTCACGTGAACAAATGAAAGCAAATCCACCTCATATCCTGCTTACAAACTATGCAATGCTTGAATATCTCATGCTAAGGCCAGCCGATAATGTTTTTTTTCAAGGAATATACTCCAAGGAATGGAAATTTATTGTTATAGATGAAGCACACACTTATACAGGTGCAAAGGGCATTGAAATGTCCATGCTCATCTCACGATTAAAAAGTACAATAGGTATAGAGCGAGGGAAGCTTAGATGTATTATGACAAGCGCATCCCTTGGTAAAGGTCGAGAGGATTTTGGTTTAATTTCTAATTTCGCGGAGAAAATATTTAAGGAACCTGTTAGCAGCGAGGATGTTGTTGAGGCTAAAAAGAAAAACTTTGACCATCAAAATTGTTGGGGTGTGCCTGAAACAAATTTGTATAAAAATCTAAATTCTTGCTTAGATAGCGATAAATGTGATTTGCAGAATCTCGAAAAAGTCTTAAAAGAATTTAAAGTGCCAGAGCATATAATAGAGAATGTTTTTGATGAAGAAAGGACTTATATTAATGGAATTCTCTATTTAATAATGGTTGGGGATGAGCGTGTAGATAAAACTATTCGCATCCTGAGCAAAGGGCCAATAACTCTCGAAAAACTTGCTCAAGCTTTATTTTCAAATGATTTGGGGGATGATAATACGGCAATTGGTAGTGAATCTTTGTTTTCAAACACCACAGGGGATGAAAATACCGCAGTGGGTGCAGAAGCTTTATATAATAATATAGGGGGAAGCCACAACACAGCATTCGGTTATAGAACTTTATATAAAAATGAGTCAGGAACCGAAAACACTGCTATTGGTTATTCGGCTTTATATGAAAATATTTTAGGTATTGATAATACGGCAATAGGTCATCAGGCTTTATATAAAAATACAGGGAGTTCTAATACAGCTATTGGTGTAAATGCTTTATATAACAACACTTCAGGAGAAAAAAACACCGCAATTGGCGTAAGTGCTTTATCTTCTAACATTATAGGAAGTAATCTTACGGCAGTAGGTTTTGAAGCCTTGATGTCAAATGCTGTCAGTGGTTTAAACGACGAAGGGATAAATAATACGGCCGTTGGTTATCAGGCTTTAAAATTAAATACCAAAGGGCTTTCCCAGACCGCAACGGGTTATCAAGC
>SAAR01000612.1 GCA_009916335.1 Erysipelotrichia bacterium
CAATAGTAGCAGTAGTTGCCATATTTGCAACAGGCATCAATTTTTTATCAAGAAGGGCATTAATTAATGTAGACTTGCCAGAACTCATAGTGGCAACTACGTTAATTTCAAATTCTTGATTTTTAGCTTTTTCAAAAGCATTTAAAATTGATTTGTCACGAAGCTGTTCAACTGGTCCTTTTTTTATTTCATCAAACAATTTGTCTACCTCAATTTCAACATCGCTTACACTTTGTTGGAACTTAGGAAGTAAGTTACAAGAAATCTGACCGAAAGACTCAATTGAACACTTCAAATCATTATAATCAGTCTCTGTGCCAATAAACTCAATTTCATAGTTTCGGTCACTACATTCTTCAATGAGTATTTCGGGCAGACGAGATGACCACTCTTGTATCCTAAGTTTCCCAAAATTCAACTTGCTATTGGCTTTGGGCTTTTTACCATCTATGAGAATTTCTGTACTCAGTAGATAGGGATTGTATTTTATTTTTATTTGTTTCATTGACTAACAATTATTGATTCTAAATTAGACAAACCGGAACGAGCAAAGAAATCCTCATCAGCAGAACAGACACCAGTACCATACATTCCCATATCAAAAAAGGTAGTAGACATTTGTGCTTTGAACTGTTTTAACTCCACCTTCTCTAAAGGAGTAAGGCTTTCAAAACACTCTTTTTTGAGAAGCCATGCCATCTTTGCTGATATCGGAACGACCAATGCATCTGTTTCTCTTTTTTTTAGAGAGGCTTTGAATCGTTTCATAATCATTTCTATAGAGTCGTCTTCAGGGTCGAATCTATCAAGCTGATTCAAAATAAATATCTTTTTTTTCTTAGGTATTGATAAAACCTTATTTATCATGAAGGCTTCATCTTCATTCTCTATATATGGCGCATTGATTACACAAATAATAGAATCATAAGTACCATTCTTGATTGCAGATTCTGTAATTATTCGATGTGTCTCATCGTATGCATAATTAAGTCCGGGGGTATCTATTAGAACGAGTGGACTTTCGGAAAGAGTTCCAGAGAATTTGATAGAGATTAAATGCTTATCAGTTTGCGATAAATCTACTTCTTGCGTTTTTTCTATATAAACTCCATCAGAGTAATACACTCCATCATCTATGGGACGATTATATAAATACCATAAAGTCGATGTACATGCCGTGGATTTAACTTTGGCAATTCGATGACCAACAAGAGTGTTGATAATAGTCGACTTTCCGGCACTCATTGTGCCAACAATAAGAATTCTTTTTTTAGGTTGAGAGTTGAATTGCTGATCGATTATCTGATTTCTGATAAACTCTGATTGAGTATTGTTTGGAATAATACCATTTAAAAAGAAATCACATGCGATATAATGTTTCTTCTTTGATGCTGGAGTTATGGCTTCCTTGATTATTTCCTCAGAATCATTTGTGAGTATACCAGTAAGATTGGCGATGTGATAGAAATCCCACCAAAATGGTTCATTCATACGGAAAAAACTTAATCCTTCTCTACATAATGATTGGGCTTTTCGAGCATTTCTCATTTTATTGGAGCATGCCCAACCTTCGGGGAATTTATTTCCCAAAAGAGCTTCGCACATATAATCATAACAAAATCTTGCTGTTTGATTTTGTTTTGCCAAATGAGATAACATGTCCCCAAGTCCTTGAAGATATTGCTCCTTATGTTTTTTGTTTAAATCACTGACAGGATGATTATTATAAATCAGGGATGATGTGATAAGACTTTCAATCATACAATTTTTAATGGGTTATCATCAGGATTTCCTTTAAGTTCTCTCCATTTATGAAGATCTAATAAATACTCTTGACAAGCTGGAATTTCTATTGGTTTCACCGTTTCTATACAAGCTCTTATTTCCTTTATATCATTC
>SAAR01000613.1 GCA_009916335.1 Erysipelotrichia bacterium
CCCTAAAGCACCTACAATAATCAGGCACTGTAGGGCTAAGAAATTATTTTGCTGCCTCGAGAGCCGCCTCAATATACATTGCACGAAGTTTTTTTACCATTTCACCAACTTTACCATCACCAATTGGCTTACCATCAAGCTCTACAATTCCTGACTTCGTCGCTTTTTAAGATTCCAAAAAAAGAATCCCTAAATATAGGGATTTCAAAGGTATTTTAATCAAAAAATGGGTGACCCGATTGTATAATTTTGGATGTTTGTACGAAAAAAGAAGAATAAAAGTGGTTCAGTAAGTGTTCAAATTATCCAAAAAGTTGGAAGAAGGAATAAACTGATTCAAACAGTTGGTTCATCTTTGGATGAGTTAACGATAGAAGAGCTTTTTGCTGAAGCGAAGCGACTTATACCATCACTTCAAAAACAACAAAGTTTTAATTTTCTTAATGAAGAAGATGAATCAATTTTAAACTTCACAAAAACACTCTCCAATGCAAATATTAAAGCAGTGGGTGCGGAGTTGATATTTGGTGCACTTTTTGATTCTATTGGATTTAATGTTATAGATGATCAACTTTTTAAAGATTTAGTGCTCTCAAGAATAATCTATCAAGGTAGCAAACTCAAACTGACAGAGTATCTAAGACGATTTGAGCATCGAGATGTTTCCATACAGAGAATCTATCGCTTCTTAGATAAGCTCAATCATAAATATAAATCTCAAGCTGAAGCTATAGCATTTAAACATACCCAAAAAATACTTGGGCAAATAACTGTAGTTTTTTATGATATGACTACACTCTACTTTGAAGCTGGTGATGAAGATGATTTTAGGCGTATCGGTTTTAGTAAAGATGGTAAATTTCAAAATCCTCAAATCATGTTAGGTTTACTTGTAGGAGAGAAAGGCTATCCCATAGGATACGAACTTTTTGAAGGAAATACTTTTGAGGGAAAGACACTTATTCCTGTACTTGAAAAGTTTCAAAAGAAATTTGACCTTGTAAAACCAATCATCATTGCTGATAGTGGTTTGCTCTCACGAGCGAACATAGCATCGCTCAAAGAAAAAAATTATCAATATATCATCGGTGCACGTATTAAAAACAGCACAGATGAAATTGCTCAAAAGATATTGAATTTAAAATTATGTGAAGATGGGCAGAATACACTCATAAAAAAAGATGATGGTGATAATCTAATTATTACATATACTGAAAAAAGAGCTAAAAAAGATGCACATAATCGTAAGAAAGGCTTAACAAGATTAGAGAAAAAAGTGAGTTCAGGCAAACTAAGCAAAGATAAAATAAATGCTCGTGGATACAATAAATATCTCACATTGAAAAATGAAGTCAATGTTGCCATAGATTATGATAAGTATAATGCTGATGCCTCTTGGGATGGACTCAAAGGTTATATCACTAATACAAGCTTATCAGTTGATGCAGTGATTGAGAATTATTCAAATCTTTGGCACATTGAAAAAGCATTTAGAATGTCAAAGAGTGATTTAGAGATTAGACCTATTTATCATTTTACAAAAAGAAGAATAGAAGCGCATATCTCAATATCATTTGTGGCTTATACAGTGTATAAAGAACTTGAAAGACTGCTGTATAAATATGAAGCCCCATTTAGTGTTCAAAAGGCTAGAGATATTATCAGAAATATGTATCAAATTGAAATTGAATTGCCAAACTCAAAACACAAAGAAAAAGTGCTTTTAAATATGGATGAAGAACAACAACTTTTACTTCAAATCGTCCAATCTGAAATTGGGTGACCCAGCGACGAAGTCAGGAAGACAAATAGCATTTCATGGATACATATGAAAAATATAATACATAACATCTTCGCATCTAATATACAAGACAAAAACTCTCCAATACTAAGTAGAAT
>SAAR01000614.1 GCA_009916335.1 Erysipelotrichia bacterium
ATGGTTTGAGGATTTTGGAAAGATGAAGATGGCAGAGGAAGGCTATCGCTATGGATCAGAAGATACGCAGTTTAAGTTAAAAGATTTGAAATCAGGAAATACTCCATTTATTTACTTTGTTTCTATTCAAAAGCTCCGATATGGCGGAGGAAAAGTAAATTTAAGAGAATTTTCTGATGTTGATTGGGATTTAATTATCATTGATGAAGCACATGAAGGGACACAGACTGAGCTTGCAGATAATGTATTGAAATCACTTGAAAAAGACAACACAAAAATTTTATCATTGAGCGGAACTCCGTTCAATATTCAAGATCAGTACAGTGAGGAATCTGTTTATACATGGGATTACCCAATGGAACAATCAGCGAAACTCCGTTATTCATTAGAACATCCTACAGAGAAAAACCCGTATGAATCATTACCAAAAGTCAATATGTTTACGTTTGAGATAAAAAATAAAGAACGCTTTTTAGATGATTCAAAATCCTTTAATTTCCGTGAATTTTTCCGTGTGAATGAAAACAATGAGTTTGTTCATAAAGTTGATATTAATGCATTCTTAGATAATATTACTAATCAAGATAGTAACACTAATTACCCCTTTTCAACTAAACAATATCGTAATGAATTACGGCATACATTATGGTTATTACCCGGAGTTAAAGAAGCGAACGCTTTCGAAAAATTACTTAATGAACATCGGATTTTTGGAAAGGAATACAAAATTGTTAATGTTGTTAAAGATGATAAGTCAGATAGCAACGAAGTCGCAACAAATGGCGATTTGGATAAGGTTCGACAAGCAATAGGAGATCCGAGTCAGAGTAAAACCATTACGCTTACTGTTCGTAAACTGACAACGGGGGTTAATATTCCTGAGTGGACTGCGGTTCTTTTCCTTTCAAATACTAATAGCGCTATGAATTATCTTCAAGCTGCATTTCGAGCTCAAACGCCATTTTCGCATGAAAAACTTGGAATGAAGAAGAATTGTTATATTTTTGATTTTGCTCCAGATCGTGCACTTACTGTGATGGCTGAAAGCGCACAAATTAATTCCGGTGTAGGTAAGAAAAATACATTACAACAAAAAGAAGCTATGACACAATTACTGAATTTCATGCCTATTTTGAGTCAAACAGACCATGGTATGAAAGTTTTTAATGTTGATAGAATGCTTACCCAACTCAAAAAAGTATATGCGGAAAAAGCTGTTCGTTCAGGATTTGAAGACGATTCACTTTACAATGATGAATTACTTACACTTGATGAAGCAGATTTGAATGATTTTAATAACTTGAAAGAAATTGTTGGAAAAACTAACCTATCAGGACTACCAAAGAAAGTTGAAATAAACGTCAATGGATTAACGGATGAAGAGTATGAAAAAGGAGAAAAAGCTCAGAAAAAGAAGCCTCGAGAACGAACTACAGAAGAAAAAGAAATTATTGAAAAAGTCAAACAAGCAAAAAAACAACGCAAAACAATGATTTCAATTTTGCGTGGAATTTCCATACGAATTCCGATGATGATTTATGGTATGCCTATTGAGGTTGATAAGGAAATGGGAATCGATGAATTTGTCAATCACGTTGATAGCATTTCATGGAAAGAGTTTATGCCAAAAGGCATTAAAAAGTCTGATTTTAAGCGTTTCGCAAAGTATTATGATCCAGAGGTTTTTGTCGAGGCAGGAAGAATTATCCGACAGAGGGCTCAGTCTTATGATGATCTAGAGTACACAGAAAGAGCAGAGAAAATTGCAGAACTTTTTGGAACATTTAAAAACCCAGATAAAGAAACTGTTTTGACCCCATGGAGAGTTGTTAATCTACAGCTTTCTAAAACAATTGGCGGATTACGTTATTTTGATGAAAACTTTGAAAACACTAC
>SAAR01000615.1 GCA_009916335.1 Erysipelotrichia bacterium
GATTATAAAAAGCCAGCAGAAGTATATTTTTATAACTAGCCTTTGACCAAACTTAAATGTTAGCAAAAAATGGTCTTGACAATGGGGTCCACTTTATATTCTGACCGATTAATTGAGCGTGATCGTGATGTTCCACGAGAATTATTTTGTCGGCAAAGAACTGGATATAAAAAAGATAGAACTATCACAGGTCCAAAACGTCATGACTGGTATCGTAATGTTCGTAAGACTTGGGCTGATATGGTGAATGAAAAACTCAAAGAAAAGGACGTTGAGTTGATTTCTGAACTCTCTTATCAAGAACAAGGGATTAAACGGACACCACAAAAGCATTTAGGTCATGACACAATTAATAGCTTAGGAAGAGGCATCGAAAATGAACGCTATAAGGCTTATAAGGAGACTTTGCTAACTCGTGTATCGGAAGATGTTAAAAAGGAGCTTAACGCTCAAATACAAGAGATTAAACCTACTTTTAAGGAACGACTTAAAGCTGGCGTGCATTTGGCATTATATACGTACTCAAATGACGAATATCGAAAAAGAGATAAGTCTGTTCTTAAAGGTGAAACAGCAGAAATAAAAGCGTTAAAGTCTGATTTAGACCAATCTATTGAACGAGCTTATAAAAATGCCTTAGAAAGCCAAAAAATGAATTCTAAAGCTAGTTTAAGACGCAAGTCATATTCGTCTAAGTCTTTGATTACTGAATATCGGACTAATTTCTTAAATTCAACGTATGATAAATACAAAAAACATAGAATTTATCCAACTGAGGAGCGATTACGAAGTAATGAGAAATCTGCAGGGCTTTCCTACGATTACAAATCAATTAAATTTTCTTTCGGCAAGATAACTGCTGGTGGTGTTTTTGTTGATCGTAACTCTAGGTGTTATGAATTGTCTAAGGTTGCTAAATTTGAAGGGGATAAGTTTGTTGTTATGGGTATATCATATAGACTTCGTCCTTCTAATCTTGAAATCGCTAAGAAGGTTTATGAAATATCATCAAAGGTTGTAGAAAAAGAAATTGACAGATTAGAACAAGCTTATCGTGCCGATCGTTTACGTAAGTTAGAAAATATACCTAGTTTAGAGAAAAAAGATATTAAAAAAACTATTGGACAGACTAATGAAATAGAATGCAGAAAAAGGGGACCTATGGAGCCAACAAAAAGGGTACCTAAAAAAGAACGCTCTAAAGAGAACAATCGAGGTGGGTTCAGTCGCTAAACTTTTAGTCTACAAAATTGAGTGTTTTGACAATATATTTTCTTATGTGGTAGACTTTGGTTAATTATGAAAAATATTTCATGAAAGGGGATGTGAGTATGTCTATTATTGGTGGTATTATTTATGTTTTCTTGTCTGCTTATTTTGCAAAACGTTTAAGATTGTTGGGGATAATTCTTACTACGGTCGGTGCAGCACTTCTCTTCTCTAAAACAGCTTATACTGTCATGATTTTTGGTATATCGTTATCTATGGCTTTAGGTAAACCGGTAACAGCAAAGGAAGCTTTATATGATGCACCTATGATTGCAATCGAATATGGAACTTTATTTGATCTAGTTGGCTGGGTTTTGGCGATTGGTGGATTTATTGCATTGGTTTTACGTTAATGTGCATATGAATAAAAATAGTCCTCTGTTTTATAGGACTATTTTTATTTATTTATATAGGGAAAAACCTATTGATAATATAAGTCGGTACATTACATCTCTATATTGTGGACAGATTAAATAAATGGCATAATCGTATGGAAAAATATGGCTATTTATATAAAAATATGGAATGGTTAATTGTAAAATGAAACTGAACACATAAAAAATCCATAGTGACTACGCCGTGTTATGATTAAAGTGACAAAACTAGACCAACACACGAGGTATC
>SAAR01000117.1 GCA_009916335.1 Erysipelotrichia bacterium
CAGTATTAGAAGAAACATCCAGCCAGAAACTATTCAATCACTTATTTGAGGCATGCAATATTCTAAGAGGGCCAATAAATCAGGATGAGTATAAGTCTTATGTAACACCTATTTTATTCTTCAAGAGATTATCAGATGTATATGATGAAGAAACTGAAAAGGCATTAAGAGAGTCTGGCGGAGATACAGAATTTGCATCATTTGACGAAAACCATAGCTTCAGAATCCCTGATGGCTGTCATTGGAATGACGTGCGAAACGTTAGTTCAAATGTCGGAATAGCAATCGTTAATGCTATGAGTGGAATTGAAAGAGCTAATCCAGACACGTTAAATGGCGTATTCAGTTCCTTTGACGATGCCACATGGACAGACAAATCAAAACTATCCGATGACAGACTAAAAGATTTAATTGAACACATGTCATCTATTAAAGTTGGAAACAATAATTATTCATCCGATGTAATGGGTGATGCGTATGAGTTTTTAATAAAGAAATTTGCTGATTTATCCAAGAAAAACGCTGGTGAATTCTATACACCACGTTCAATAGTAAAACTTCTAGTAAACTTATTAGATCCAAAACCAGGAGACGAAGTTTACGATCCTGCATGTGGTACTGGCGGAATGCTTATTGAAGCTATCAATCATATTAACAATGACAAGTTGACTTACGGACGCATTTATGGTCAAGAGAAAAACTTGTCAACATCTGCAATTGCTAGAATGAACTTATTTTTGCATGGCGGAAAAGACTTCAAGATACTTCAAGGAGATACATTAAGAGAGCCTAAGTTCTTGAGAGCGGGTAAAGTACAACAATTTGAGTGCGTAATAGCAAATCCTCCGTTTTCATTAGATAAATGGGGTTCAGATCAATTTGCTGTTGATGCATATGGACGTAATATTTGGGGATGTCCAACTGACTCAAATGCAGACTTTGCTTGGCTACAACACATGGTCTCATCAATGAAACCCAAAACTGGTAGATGTGCTGTAGTACTTCCTCAAGGCGTATTATTCAGAGGCGGGAAAGAAGCAGATATGAGAAAACGATTAATTGAATCTGACAAACTTGAATGTGTAATCACGTTAGTTAGCGGAGTCTTTTACTCAACAGGAGTATCGGCTTGCATACTATTGTTAAACAATAATAAAGCACCAGCACACAGAGGAAAGATCTGCATGATAGATGGCTCAAAGTTCTATACGCCTAAGAGAGCTCAAGTTTTTATGACACAAGATGACATCGATAAGGTATTTAAAATCTACCAAAACTACGAAGATGAAATCGAAGTGTCTAAAGTTATTACAATCAAAGACGCTAAGGAAAACGACTACTCACTTGCCTTAAATAACTATATAGAGAAGAAGAAAACTGAAACAGCTACACCTGAAGTGGTGAAAAAGCAATACTTCGACGCTTACAACAATATGATAAAAGCAGAAGAAAAGATGAAAAAATTGTTAATTGAAGGAGGATACATCAATGAGTAATAGAATACCACTTGGAGAGTTAGAATCATATTTATGGGGTTCTGCCACATTATTAAGAACTAGTATTGATGCTGGTGCCTATAAACAATATATCTTTCCTTTATTATTCTTTAAAAGAATTTGTGACGTCTACGATGAAGAAACAGCTTTAGCTTTTGAAAAATATGGTGATGACGCTCGTGAATTTTCTGACGATGAACTTCACTTATTTGTGGTACCAAAGGGTTACCATTGGAACGATGTAAGAGAAACAACATCTGATGTTGGTTTATCAATTATTACAGCTTTTAGAAAAATAGAAAAAGCAAATATCAATAAATTAACAGGTGTCTTTGGTGATGCTGCTTGGACTAACAAGAACCGTCTTCCTGATAGATTGCTTAAAGACATCATCGAACATTTTAGCTCTAAGACTTTATCTATTGCTAACTGTCCTGAAGATGAACTTGGTCAGGGATATGAATATTTGATTAAGAAGTTTGCAGATGATAGTGGACACACTGCTCAAGAGTTCTACACAAACAGAACGGTCGTTCACTTGATGACAGAAATGCTTCAACCAAAATCAGGCGAGAGCATATATGATCCGACTTGTGGAAGTGCTGGTATGCTTATTTCAACAATCGCATACTTGAAAGCAAAAGGTGCCGAATGGAGAAATGTATCAGCTTACGGACAAGAGATTAATGCATTAACATCTGCAATCGGAAAAATGAATTTATTCTTACATGGAGTAAAGGACTTTCATATAGTGAATGATGATACATTGAAGAATCCTGCATTCGTTGAAAACGGCGAATTGATGCAGTTTGATATGTGTCTCGCTAATCCTCCTTACTCAATTTCTCAATGGGATAGAGCTGCATTTGAATCAGATAAGTACGGTCGAAATTTTCTTGGAGTACCTCCTCAAGGAAGAGCAGACTATGCGTTCATTCAGCATATATTAAAGAGCCTAAAGCCTGACACAGGTAGGTGTGCTATCTTGTTGCCTCATGGGGTGTTATTCAGAAACGAAGAAAGCAAGATGAGAGAGGAATTGGTGAAGAGCGACTTGCTTGAGTGCGTAATCGGATTAGGACCTAGCCTTTTCTATAATGCACCTATGGAAGCCTGTATCATTATTTGTAAAACAAATAAAGCAGTTAACAGACGTGGCCAAGTTTTATTCATTAACGCATTAAATGAGATTACAAGAAAGAATGCTCAAAGCTACTTAGAAGAGTTTCATATTAATAAAATTGCTGGTGCTTATTCCTCCTATACAGATATAGAGAAGTTTGCAAAAGTTGCAACAATTAAGGACATTGCTGAGAATAATTATTCATTAAGCATTCCGCTTTATGTAAGAGTTGAAGAGAATACAGAGGAACTTGATGACAGTACCTCTAAAGAGCGTGCGGATTTATGGTTGGAGGCCTCTGAAAACATGAAATCCAGCTTTGAACTACTAAATAAGATGTTAAGTAAGGAGGAATCAAAATGAGTAAAGTAAAACTTGGCGATGTTGCTAGAGAACACAAAGAAACACTTAAAACCGATAAGTCTGAAATGGCTATTGTCGGACTTGAACATTTAATTCCTGGATATATTAGGTTGGTTAATTGGGACACTAATAAAGAAAACACCTTCACTAAAGTATTTAGAAAAGGAAATGTGTTATTTGGTCGAAGAAGAGCTTACTTAAAAAAGGCTGTATATTCAGAAATAGATGGTATATGTTCTGGCGATATTACTGTAATTGAAGCTATTCCAGGAAAGATCTCTCCATTGCTTTTACCTTTCATTATTCAAAACGACAAGCTCTTTGATTATGCTGTAGGAAAGTCAGCGGGTTCTTTGTCTCCTAGAGTAAAATGGGAAGCTTTAAAAGAATTTGAATTTGAATTGCCAGAAACAATGTCTGAACAAGAAAAAATAGCAGGAGTGTTATGGTCAATGGTTGATACAAGCGATAAATATAAGGACTTGATGCAAAAAACAGACGATCTAGTTAAATCTCAATTTATCGAGGAGATGAGTAAAATTGAAAAAACTAAGAGATTGGGCGATTTTATCAAGTATAAACCAAAATCTAAAATAAAAGCTGGTAATGGTAAAGCAAGTGGGAAATACCCTTTATTCAATAGCAGTGGAGAGCAAACTTTATGGATTGACGAAGCTGTTTATAGTGGTGAAAGTCTAATTATACCAACTGGTGGAAAAGCAGCTGTGCATTATTATAATGGCAATTGCTCAGCCACAACAGATAACTTCGTATTATCATGTACTAGTGATATGAGAACTAAGTTTTTATACCTTTATTTCATTTCAGAAATTGAGATATTACAAAAAGGGTTTAAAGGTAGTGGCTTAGAGCATTTATCTAAGGATTATCTTGAGAGTTTGATGTTAAAACTACCTGATTTTAATTCTCAAGATAAACTAATATATCTGCTAGACCAAAGCAATAAATCGAAATTTAAACTAGAAAAGTGCCTACAAGAACTAGAAAAAACATACAAAAAAATACTAAAAGAAAATTTAGAGAAGAAGGAGGATTAGTGTATGCCACTATTTAATGAAGACAATACAATAGAACAAATGGTGATTACTTCCTTAAAAAACAACGGTTGGACATATATTGAAAAAGATCATTTTCAGCGTGAACTTAATGATGTGATGGTTGAGTCAATGGTTAAGTCTGCATTGATTAGATTAAATTCTGAAATAGCTGAAGAACCATCACGAGCTGATGAAGTTATTTATAAACTTCGAACACTTATAAACTCTGTTCAACCACACAATTTAGTTACTCAAAATGAAACCTTTAAAAAGTGGGTTTTTGAAGAGAATTCATATCCTTTTGGTAAAAATGGTAGAATGGTTTCAATTAAATTTTTTGGAACTATGACAAAAGAAGAACTAGCAAAAAACGAATATGTAGTTACTAATCAATGGTCATATCCAAGTGAAGAAGGCGGAAAAAGACTAGATATCGTACTACTTATAAATGGCTTTCCAATTGCAATTGGCGAACTAAAAACACCTGTTCGTAGTGCTATTTCATGGGTTGATGGTGCATCAGATATCTTAAACTATGAGAAAAGTATTCCACAGATGTTCGTAACCAACGTATTTAATTTTGCTACAGAAGGCAAATGTTATAGATATGGATCTGTGAATGCACCAGTTGGTTTATGGGGACCTTGGCATACAGCAGAACATAAACTTGAAGGCAGTTTAGCAGATGTAAAGATTTCATTAGAAGATATGATTACTCCAGAAAAAATCATGGACATATTCCAATTCTTTACACTATTTGCTACTGATAAAAAATATAGAAAATACAAAATCATATGTCGTTATCAACAATATGAAGGAGCAAACGCAATCGTTCAAAGAGTTATTGCTGGTTATCCAAAGAAAGGTCTTATCTGGCATTTTCAGGGTTCAGGAAAATCTTTACTTATGGTTTTTGCAGCTCAGAAACTACGTATGGTTCCTGAACTAAAGAATCCAACTGTAGTAATTGTTGACGATCGTATAGATCTTGAAACACAAATAACTTCCACATTCAATGCTTCAGATATTCCTAACCTCGCTAAGGCAAATTCAAAAGAAGAGTTAATTTCATTCTTTAAAGGAGATATGCGTAAGATTCTTATTACAACTATCTTCAAGTTTGGTGAAGTAAATGATCAGCTAAATGCTAGAGACAATATTATTATTATGGTTGATGAAGCCCATAGAACTCAAGAAGGTAATTTAGGCGAAAAGATGAGACTTGCTTTGCCTAATGCATTCTTTTTTGGCTTAACAGGCACACCAATAAACAGAGTCGACAGAAATACATTTGCTACATTTGGTGCTGAAGAAGATAGAAGCGGTTATATGAGCAAGTATTCATTCTCTGACTCAATAAGAGACAAGGCTACATTGCAACTTAACTTCGAGCCAGTGCCAGTAGAGCTTCATGTAGATCAAGAAAGTCTAGATAAAGCTTTCGATGCTCTCACTGAAGGACTATCAGAACAACAAAAAGCTGAATTATCTTCAAAAGTTAATATGCAAGCTATCTTTTATAATCCTTCAAGAATCAAGAAAATTTGTGAACATATAGTTAAACATTACCGAGAAAAAATTGAACCAAATGGTTATAAGGCTCAAATAGTATGTTACGACAGAGTGAGCTGTATTCGTTATAAAGAAGAGCTAGATAAATTACTTCCAGAAGAAGAGTCGACTGTTGTTATTGATACCAATAATGACAAAGAAGATAGATTCAAGAAATTTAGAAGAGACAGAGATGAAGAAGGTAAAGTTCTAGATCAATTTAGAGATCCAAAACATCCTCTTAAGTTTGTTATTGTCACTTCTAAATTATTAACTGGATTTGATGCACCAATTCTTCAAGCTATGTACTTGGATAAACCAATGAAGGATCATACTTTGCTTCAAGCTATATGCCGTACAAATCGTATTTATGATGAAGGAAAAACTTTTGGATTAATTGTTGATTATACTGGTATCTTTGATAACGTAGCTAGGGCATTAGATTTTGATGAAAGTTCAATGAAGAAAATTATCACTAATATCAACGATGTTAAAAAACAACTGCCTGCTTTATTGAAAAAATGTCTAAGTTATTTTATGGGAGTAGATAGAACTGTTGAAGGCTGGGAAGGTTTGATGGCAGCTCAGGAATGTCTTCCAACAAATAATGAAAGAGATGCATTTGCTTCAGATTATCGTGTATTGAATAAAGCGTGGAATGCATTATCACCAGATGATTTTCTAATTCCATATAGAGTAGATTATCAATGGGTATCCAAAGTTTACGAATCTGTAAAACCAGTTGATGGAACAGGTAAACTTATATGGTCATCTCTTGGACCAAAAACAATTGAATTAGTTCATCAAAATGTATCCGTAGGCAGTGTTAATGAAGATGAAGAAATCTTAGAACTTGATGCAGATATGATTGATCACTATATAAGTAAAGGTATGGATACCAAGAAAAAAGCAAAACAAATTGAAATAAATTTAGTTGCTAAAATCCTTAGTCACAATAATGAACCAAGATTTGTTAGACTTGGAGAAAAACTCGAAGCTTTACGTGAAAGACATCAACATGGCTTAATTACAAGCATTGAATTCTTAAAGGCGTTATTAGAACTAGCTAAAGAAGCAGCAGCAGCTGAGAAGGAAGTAGTACCAACTGATGAAATAAATAAAGGCGTAGCAGCTCTTACTGATTTATTCAACAGTATTAAAAATAAGGCTACTCCAATCATAGTTGAACGAATCGTAAAAGATATTGATGATATCGTAAAGATAGTACGTTTTGATGGTTGGCAAGAAACTACTGCAGGTAAACAAGAAGTTAAAAAGGCCTTACGAAGCGTTGTATGGATTAAGTATAAGATCAAGGATGTTGATGTATTTGATAAAGCATATAAGTATATCGAACAATACTATTAAAAGTATTTCACGATAAATAATTTTCTTATGTAAGGGGGTAAATTATTTGGTGGAAAATAATAACACATTCCTAGAATATCTTCAAGGAGATAAGTACTATGACATAATTTATAAAGCCATATTTTCTTGGTGCTGTAAAAATAGAGAAGTACTTTTAGATAGAATTAATGGAACTGACGTAAGTTATATTTCTCATATTGAAGAGGACGAGCTTGATTTAGACTTCAAAAATGTATGGATTGATAGCAAAAGTGATACAAGAATTGATTTAGATATTGCTATTGATTTATCTGTATGCGTTGAAGGCGTATCTGGTAAACATCACGACAGAGATCAGTATAGTTCAAATCTATGGGTAATGATTTATTGTACAGGAACTATGGATAAAAAACTTAATGATTTCAGAATTATTGGTGTAGAGGAATTTAATAAATCAAAACCAAAGAAACCTTTATCTGGTGATTTCGTTCCTTATATCAAAAAATCTGATTATGAAGATTACGCTTATGAAATATTAGATAGATTTTATTTTAAATATCATCCCGAAGCTAGTACAGATCCAATGGCAATTGATACCGATGAATTAGCAGCTAGAATGGGACTAAAAGTTATTAACTCTAGTATCGCTGAGGATAGAAGTATATTTGGACAGGTATATTTTGCGGATACGGAAGTTGATTTGTATGATTCTACATCTGGGAAAACCGTAAAAAAATTTATAAATAAGAACACTATTCTAGTGGATGAGGAAGCGGCATATTTACGGTCTTTTGGTTCGAGAAATATGACCATTACTCATGAGTGTGTTCATTCTTATTTTCACAGAATGGCATTTCAGTTTGCTCAAATGTTGAATGAAGATTTACATTATATTCAATGTCAAGTAAATGGAGTTATGCGAACTGGTCGAAAAAATACTGTAACAGAATGGATGGAAATTCAAGCAAATGGTCTAGCACCATATATACTAATGCCAAGAAGCTCAGTCGAACCATTTGTAAATTCATTGTTTCATCAATACGATCAGCAAAGAATAAGTAAAGTTGGATACATCGAAAACGTAATTAGAGAAGTAGCTAGCAATTATGGCGTAACAGATTATGCTGCAAGAAAACGCCTTATTGATCTCGGTTTTGAGGAAGCTATAGGAGCATTGAATTGGGTTGACGATCATTATGTTAGACCATATTTTTTCAAAAAAGGTTCACTATCATCTAATGAAACGTTTACCGTAAATTATAAAGACATTTATAAAAAGGCTATATCAGGTACTATTGCACTTGATGTTCTTTCAAATAGATTTGTCTATGTAGATAATCACTTGTGTATTAATGATCCAAAATATATCATTAAGGACTTGTTTGGAGATCTTGAATTAACAGATTATGCTCGCTTACATATGGATGAGTGCTGTGTTATATTTAAGTACCATACAATTCATGGCTTCAATGAAGGTTCAGACTTCGGATTAATGTGTTATTTATGCCGAGATTGCAGTAAAGAATTAGAGTATGATCTAGAAATATCCAGCAATCCAGCTAAAATAGTGAATGATACTAATTTAGAAGTTAGATACAGAACACATAAAGAGAATGTTGAAGAAGTTATGACTTCTATCCAAAATAAGTCAATTAAGGATATCCTTAATTTCTTATTGGAGTACTTAGACATTAGTATCAAGGAGTTTGAAATTGATTCTGGTGTTAACGAAAGAACAATAAGAAGATACTTAAATGGTGAAAACAGAGTTCCAAACAAGAAGACGGTTGTAGCATTTTTAAGAACGCTTAACTTACCATATAAGATTTGTGAATATGCTTTAAATCAAGCAGGTATTTCATTTGTTAGTGGAAACGATGAAGATGATGCATTGATAAGTGTATTAACGGGTATGCGTAATGCGAGTGCTCGTCAAACTAATGACTTTATGTTTAAGTTAGGTTTTGATCCATTAACAAACGAAGATTAAATTAATTTCGGACAACCCCTGTCAGAAAATAAATACATATATTTACAAAAAAGTATTGGAGGACTTAGTTCCTCCTTTTTTTTATGCTTTTTTTGGCTATTTATATATAAAAACTTATAAAAGGCCACTAATTTAGGGTGGCAATCCCTGCCTTAGGGATACAAATATAATCTGATATACTTCGCTTAGATGATAGGTTAGCTTCCTTGATTCAGGCGAAATCTGCCCACACAGAAGTAGCTAGCTGTATGGGATTACACAACAGATCAACCGACATAATTTAAAAATGCAGAACCTGACGATTGTGTAAGGATGGCGATGCAAATAGAAGTGGAAATCTTGAAAAAGGTACTCCGTTCTTTTTGCTACGCCGAATAACGCTTGGACTGCATTAAGAGATCTCCATTTCTAAACAAATTCTGAAATGGAGGTTTTTTTAATGCTAACAAATCTAAAAGATGAATACTCCAGTGAAGCTGAAATCAGGCTGGCTATCGCTGAGTACAACAAAGACAAGATGTCTGAAGAAGAGATGCGTTACTGTTCCTACTTTAACAGCATCACAAGAAAGAGAATGTATGTGCCTTGTACGATTGAGTATTTCCATGCATGGCGAAATATGCTGGCGGAGGAACACAGACAAAGGGATAACGAAAGCAGGTGCCTAGTTCCTTCTGAAAGATACTCATATATGAAGAGGTGTCAAGAGGACTGTAATAACTGCCCGTTCGGTAAAACTCACAGAGATGGTAAGCCATTATCTTTAGATCAATTTTTAGAAGATAACAACTATGAAATGGCAGACACGCATACAGATACACCGCATGATGCGTTAATAAAGTCTGAACGAGAGGAAGCACTCGAACGTGAACTATCGCTTCTAGATGAAAAGAGTCGGATGATACTGAATCTATTCAATGATGGTTACACAGATGATGAAATCGGTAAGGCTATGGACTTGAAACGATCAACTGTTCAATACAAGAAATTAAGCCTTATAAAAACACTTCAAGAAAAACTTAAAAATT
>SAAR01000616.1 GCA_009916335.1 Erysipelotrichia bacterium
CACGTACAGCACAAGCGTTAAAGATAAAAAAGATTTAGACACAATTAAAACATACGACGCTGTTGAAATTAAAAGAGATGGTAAACCAACAGGATATTACTTTGGAGAACAACCTGATTTAATCACAACAACAGCAGGCAAGGTTGTGACAGAATCATTCTTCACAGATTTAGATTTTATTCGTAACACACTTAAAGAAAAATTAACTGACCGCGACGGGGATGTGTACACAAAAACAAGTCTTGTTGATACCCTTGTAGAATACGCAAAAATTTATAATAAACGTATTGTTCCACATACATCACAATTTTCACGTGTGCCTTTTAGTGCGTCTTCTAAACTACACGATCTACAAAATACTGCGCAGTCTCTAAAAATGTACTATACCTTTATACAGTACTTACAAGAAGAAGGTATGGATATCAATGATCGAAATTTAGATATGATTAACAATTATTTTTATCAAAGCCATTTAATTAAAATAGATGAAACAGGAAAAACAATTGATTTAGATGAACTAGAGAAGTATGTAGATCCTGAGGCATACAAAGAAATGAAAAAAGCAGGACAGATTGTTGCTATAAGAAATGCGCTTATAAAAATGCAGAATGCATATAAAGAGAGTACATATATTATAGATGGTCGTCACTTGTTACCTGATAAATTTTTAGACACACTTTCCGATCTTGTAAGTAAAGTATACCGATTAACCGGACGTATTCAAAACTATGGTAAAGATATTAAAAAAGGATTCATTCCTTTAATTAATAAACACTTTGCAGAGTACCAAGGAAAAACACCTGATCTCCCTGAATTACAAAATCGTATAGCAATGACAAATGAACTACTACGTGGCGAAGGGATTGATCCTTTAGACCATGAAAATAGCTTAAGAAATCCTGTAAGAAAGTTTCAAAAATTTCAAGAAAATATGTCAGGTATCAAAAAGTCTTTTAAAGAAAATCAAAATACAATTATGTACTATGGTAAGAAGCAGTATAACACACATAAGAATAAACGTGAAGCGGATATTGAAGCAGAAAAGAGACGCAAGAACGCAAATCTTAATAGTAGACTTTTTTGGGATTTAACTAAAAAGTTTAATACACAATCGCCTCTACGAAAACACATAGAAATAGACAACCCTGAAATCACAACAGCGGCAGAATATTTAAACAGTAAACTATCTTGGTACTATAAACTTGTAGATAGTCATAAAGGAAAAGAAAATCCAGTAACAGGGCGATCAAATGTAAACGTTGAAGAGATTTTAAGCAAACTCAATAAAGAAGAAGCTGAGTTGTTTTTAGTGTTGAACTACATACTAGAAAACTACAACGGGGAATTTAGTAAACTGCGTGTAACAAACAAAGATGAAATGTATAACTTCTTAGTCTATGTAGTAAGCACACACTATTTAATTAATGTAAGAGAAACAGCTTTCTTAGATCCAGAAAGTATGGACATTAACCCTTTAGGAAAAACAGAAGAAGAAGTTCAAGCGGAACTAAAAAAGAAGTTAGCAAAAATTAAAAGCACAAATAAATATAAACCATCAGAAGATTATAAAAATTTACATCCAAACTACGTTAAATCCATAGCAGATTGGTTAGATATCGATGGCGAACAAACATATACAATAGGAAATATCTTAGGGCGTCTTTTAAATATTGCAGGATACGAGGGCTACGAAAAGTTTGAAGACGCTGCCAACGACACTGTTAACGACGTAGAAGATTTCATATTCTCGATGAAAGGAAAAGATAGTAAAAACATTCACGTACAAGAACGTGTGTATCTTAAAGAGTTACTCCGCACTGACAGTGATGTAGACGCGTTACCACATACAGTTAAAGAATATATTGCTTCTATTATTGATAAAGATGAA
>SAAR01000617.1 GCA_009916335.1 Erysipelotrichia bacterium
GTATTGGACTTCCTAATGTGGGTGAAGTATTTAATAAAAAAGAGCTCTTAAAAAACACGTTCTTGCCTCGATACATGCGTCTTGAAGACATCCCCCAAGGCGTCGCCAATCTTGGAAGTGCTGGTGGTGGTAAATCGAATACCATGAATCAATATCTCTATTCACTGTTTTATAACTTTGAATGGCTACATCATTTTTATCTGGTGGATTTTAAAGGGGGCATTGAGGCTGAACCCATCAAGGACTTAGAAGCGCGTTTTCAAAGTGGAAAAATTGATATTTTAGATGATAATCGCATTGGCTTGTATTGTCTCTTAAAGCGCTTGTATGTTATCAATAAAGCCCGAATGCAGTATCTAAAAGCCCATAAAATGAAAAAAATGAGTTCCCATTATCTGGTGCTTATCTTTGATGAGTTGGCTGAAATATTGGATTATACCCCCTCTAATAAGGATGAACGTGCTCTTCAAGAAAAAATTGCCTTTTATTTAGAGTCTTTATTAAGAACAGGCAGAAGTCAAGGGTTTAAAATCTTCTATTCAACACAAAGTTACCTCTCTACGTCATCAGGTCTTAGCAGTGGTATGAAAAACAACACCAAGCTAAAAATCACTCATCAATTAGGCTCAAACCTGCAAGTAGGAACGATTAAGCCCGTTGAAGAGTTGGCAGAACTTGGCATATTCCCAACAAAATATGACATCGGAAAAAATGTAGTGATTAATGAAGCCAATAATGAAATCTATGAAGTAAGAAGCCTTTATGTGCCTGATAATTTCATTGAAGATATAGTGCTTCAAACAAGTGATAGCCATCTTTTCTTTGAAGAAGAACTCAAACCCTTTTACATACAAGCCCTTCACGAGCTAAAAAATGCTTCAAAAGAGAATGATGAATACTATTCAATCTATGAGCTTGCAAAAGATTTAGGAATAGAAGAGCATTTTCAAGCACCCATTACTTCTTGTATTGTGGAATCAACACCCAAAGAAAATGTGCCAGCACAAACCAACCATTTAAGTGATTTAGCCTCAAAAATGCGCTCCAAAAAAGCATTAAAAAATGAAGATAAAACAGAAGACATTGATTCATTCATTTCATCACTCTAAAAAAAATAAAAAAAAATTTCACCATTATAATGATTCTAAATACCTAATTTAGGAGGTTAATATGGCATATACCCAACACGAGTTTGTCCTTTTACAAAATATTGGTGTCTTAAAATCCTTGGGGCTTGAATTTAAAGATTTGTCCTTTACCAAAGGCTTTTCCAAGCCTTACCTTAGTGCTGATTTTTTAGAGCGCTACACCATCATCAATGAGCCTTTTTTAAAAATAGAGCACTTTGAACTCATTATGAGTGAGGGCTTTCGAATGCAAAGACCCAACAAAGAAGCATTAATCCAATCAGACTTGGCACAGTTTGACACCATCCCAAAATTCTTTGATCAGATTGTAGAACACACCTATCAAAATGCTCTTCGCCATATTATTCAAAAAGAAAAAGCATTCACCGCATCTTTTCTTCTTACTATCAATGAAAATCTTAAACATTTAAGTGAAGCTCTTCTTGATTTTACAGCTAAGGAGGCAATGTCATGATTGAATTGGATGAAGCAAAGTTTGAGGTCTTAAAAGAGCATTACCACTTTGCCAAAGAGATAAAAGCGCTGCAAGAGCCTTTGAATAAATATGAAATAACAGAGCTTAGAGGATTGATAAAACAATTTATTGGTGATGGTTACACTAACTATTTAAGGCTTGTAACCATCTATTCAATTGATAGAAATGCTTTGCTTGGCATTTATGTAAGGCATCTTTATCAACTTTTACTACATGAAAAGGAGAAAAAATGATAAGAGTTTACGTACAAGAATTAGCAACGTA
>SAAR01000618.1 GCA_009916335.1 Erysipelotrichia bacterium
TGCGTATATCACGAAGTCGTTTTTGGAGTTCATCAAAATAGCCCATAGTGGTGCCACTTTTAAATCGTTCATCGTCAAGAGCAAAACCCTTAGTGATGTATTCGTTCAATCTTTTAGTCGCCCATATTCTAAACTTTGTGCCTTGGGCAGATTTGACCCTAAATCCAATGGCAATAATTATATCTAAATTGTAAAAATCAATCTCTCGTGCAACTTCTCTTTCGCCTTCGATTTGAACTGTTCGGAATTTCCGAACAGTTGCTGTTGGCTCTAACTCACCCTCATCAAAAATATTCGAGATATGTTCACTAATTGTCGCTTTTGATTTGCCAAATACCTCACAAAGTTGTGCTTGAGAGAGCCAAATACTTTTTTCTTCAAATCGTACATCTACTTTGATATCTCCACTATCGTTTTGATAAATCAACATTTCACTCATGCTGTCTCTCTTACATCAATTTTGCCTGTAACGGTTGCACTTATTAAGGCTGTTCGTCGTTCTTTTAAAAGTTCTATGGCTTTTTGGGATTTGGAAATAAGGGTGTCTATTTTACATGTAGCGTTGTCTAAATAGTTTGCTATTTCTTGTTGTTCTATAAACGAAGGATATGGAAAAACAAAATCATTAAACTCATCTGTTGGCAATCTCCATCTACCTACTTGTGAACTTCCCTGACCAAACTTATAAAAGATTTTATTTTTATATCCATTTTGAAAAATATATAAATAAAATTTTGAGAAGGAATTTTTATCTTCAAGTGTGAAAACTCTGTAGTCTGGGCTTATAACTCCATTGAAGGATGAAATATCTACATAACCAGTAAGTAAATCCATATGATTCATTGCAAAATCACCAATATTAGCAAATTGGTATTTTGAATAGTCCATAGACAACTGACCTTCGTTACTTTCAATATCTTTTACCTTTATACCTTGCTGAGTTATTGATAAAACATCATAACCTTCTTTGCCTACAATTCTTTTTCTAATTTTAAATAAAAATTTAACTCTCTTCACTTCCCAATGCTCAGGCACTTCTCCCAGCCACTCAACACCACTATCTTTCATTTTGACATGTGGATTTAGCCCTTTAGTCACAGTATGAGAGATAAGTGCTTGTCGCTTTTCTTTGAGCAGTTCAATAAGGTTTTGTTGTTTTTGAATCAGCGTATCTATTTTACATGTAGCGTTATCTAGGAAATTTGCTATGGATTGCTGTTCTTCTGGCGAAGGAAATGTAAAAAATATTTCCGCCATTTCACCATTCATTATTTTAGCACCATTAGTATCTAGTCTTTTGTAAAATTGGGTAGCATATTGTAGTGAATAGGTTATGTATTCTAGGTTTTCATTATTATTTTTAGGCTGCAATGTTCCGCAAACATTAGTACAATTATGTTGTCCTTCCCTTAAAAACACAGTACCTGCATTTGCGCCATCAGTCGTCCATGTTATTTGTTTACAATCAAAATCATAAGTTGATACATAACCCATAATTCCATTATTTTTCGTCTGTGATGAATAAACTGGGAATAATCCTTTGTCTTCCATTTCTTCTTGTGCAATAACTCGTCCTCTTCCCAAGTAAAAGAAGTGCTTAACTTTTGCTATATCCCAGTTATCAGGTATTGTGCCAAGCCACTCAACACCACTATCCTTATACTGTGGATAAGGTCTATATCGACTCACGAATGAACCTCTTGTAAAAGTTCCATGATCTCTTTTGTAATAGTATCAAGTTCACTATCGATTTCTTCAAGGCTTCGTGGCGGGGTGTATTCATAAAAATGTCGATTGAAAGGTATCTCATATCCTACTATACCTACTTTGCCATCTTTGGGATCGCAATGTTTTTTATCTTCACTGATCCATGCATCATTTACA